>DASXMM010000426.1:0-6006 GCA_036495665.1 Candidatus Acidiferrum sp.
CGCGTTGGCCTCGCTTACGACGTTCTCGGGCACCACAACACGACAATCCGCGTCGGGTTCGGCATTTATTACGTGCGCGAAGACGTTGGGACGGCAGACCAGCTGTCGTTTGAAACGCCGTTTCTTCCGGTGGCTTTCGGAGGAGGATCGCCGGGCTGCTTGGGAACCTATTTCTCCGCCACGCCCCTGCCGGGCTGCCCGAACCCCAATCCGAACGCATTGCCGCAAGCAGGCACACTGGACCCGAATTTCGTTCCATGCTTGAACGTGTTTCAGGGATTTCCTGGTGGCGACACGACTCAGGCTGCTAACTATGGTCAGGCTAGCGGAACGGGCTGCCCGGGACCACTCAATACGCTAGGAATCTTCGGGCTGACCGTGCCGCGTCATTTTGTTGTGCCCAGCACGCAGCAATGGAACCTGACTGTTCAGCGTTCGCTGGGAAGGCAGTGGGTGCTGGAAATCGGTTATGTGGGCACCCATTCGATTCACCTGCGCGAAACGCGTGATTCGTTGCAATCGCAGGACGCGACGCCCACGAATCCCGTGGACATCAGCAGTCCATTTTGCAATCCGAGCCCGTGCGTCATAACGACGAATACGTTCGCCAATGCCATCGCCCGTTCGCGCGCGCAGGGCATCAACGGGTACAGCGGATTCCAGTTGTTTGCCAACGATGCATACTCGCATTACAACTCGCTCCAGTCGACACTGTCACGACGTTGGGGCGCCGGATATTTCCAGGCCGCGTATACGTTCTCCAGGTCGACCGACGCCACGTCGACCGGCAACACGGCATTCAATAGCGCCTTCAACGATGAGTCCACCTTGAATGATTCGCGTGGTCTATCGGACTTCGATCGTACGCACCGCTTGGCAGTGAGTTACCGCTACGACTTGCCGTTCTTCAAGTCGTCGGAAGGATTGACGCAAAAGCTACTGGCGGGATGGGCGGTCAGCGGTATAACCATTGTGCAGTCAGGTTTGCCTTTCTCGGTGCAGGATTCCGGCGCAGGAACGGGGTTCCTAGGGGCGGGTTCCGCTCCGGGCGTTCTGACCGCGAGTCTGGCTCCTGGTTCCACGGTGGCGGGCGCTTATACGACGGGAGGCATCGGCACGCGGATCAACGGCTATTTGAATCCCGCCGCATTCACGCCCGCGCCGCTTCTGTACCCAGCGCAGTGCGATCCTGTCAACAATCCCAACTTCTGCACGACCGGCTTCGGAAACCTCGGGCGCAACACATTCCGCGGGCCGGGGCAGCAGAATTGGGACTTCTCGCTGATCAAGAATTTCAAGGTCACCGAGCGGCAGTCGCTGCGGTTCACCACGGATTTCTTTAACATGTGGAATCATCCTAACTTTGGCAACCCCGCGTTCCTGGATGTGGAAGGCGGCAACTTCGGCAAAATCACCAGCACGGTGGGAACGCCGAGGCTGATCCAGTTTTCGCTGCGGTACGCCTTCTAGGTCGAACGTTATAGACCTTTACCTCAGGGGCACGGCTTCTCGTGCCCCTGTTCTTTTCAATTCAGTAGAGATTTCGCGTTGCTGCGGGACATGAGCAGCCGTCCCACCACTTCCTGCGTCAAAATGATAGGATTCTGCGGACACACTATGAGAAGAATTGCTTCCCGTGTTTCTCAACTGAATGGCGAAGGCGCGCTGGCCGTCTTTTCTCGCGCTAAGGAACTTGAGCGCCATGGGCGGTCGATCGTTCATCTGGAGCTGGGCGAGCCGGATTTTCACCCGGCGGCGCCGGTGGTGGATGCGGTGCGCGATGCGGTTGCGGCGGGGCGGGACCGATATGTGTCCACACGCGGCATTCCTGCGCTGCGCGAAGCGATTGCTGCATATTTGAAGCGCACGCGACGGTTAGATGTGGCGCCGGAAGAGGTTTTGGTGGCTCCAGGGTGCAAGATGGCGCTGTCGCTGGCGATGATGGCTTTGATCGAGCCGGGCGACGAGGTGCTTTACCCCGATCCGGGGTTTCCTATTTATCCGTCGTTCACGCGCGGGCTGGGCGCGAAGGCGGTGCCGTTCGGGTTGGAAGAGAAAAACGGTTTTCAGCCTGATCTCGACGAGATTGCCGGGAAAATCACGTCGCGAACGACTGCGCTGATTTTTAATTCACCCAATAATCCGACGGGGACCGTTTTCAGTGCGGAGGCGTTGCGGAAAATTACGGAATTGGCTGAGAGGCACGATCTGTGGATTCTTTCGGACGAAATCTACGCTCGGATTTTGTTCAGCGGGGAGTGTGAATCGATCTGGTCGTTGCCGGGCATGGCGGAGCGGACCGTCATTATCGATGGATTTTCGAAAAGTTTTGCGATGACGGGTTGGCGGCTCGGATATGCGGTGGCGCCCAGGAATGTTGTCGACGCGATGGACTTGCTGGTGTTGAATACGTTTACGTGCGTGGCGGAGTTCACGCAGGTGGCGGCGATTGCGGCTCTGACGGATTCCACGCATGCGGTGGAAGCGATGGTGGCGGAGTATCGCAAGCGTCGCGATCTTTTTGTGGATGGATTGAACGCTATTCCAGGCTTTCGGTGCCAGTCGCCGGGCGGCGCGTTTTATGCGTGGGTGAATGTTGAAGAGACCGGACTCCCGGCGGAAGACGTGGCGAAATTGCTGCTTGAGGAAGCTGGCGTGGCGGGGATTGCGGGAGGTGCGTTTGGCGCGGGCGGAAAGAATTATTTGCGGTTCTCTTTGGTGAGCGCCCGGCATCTGCTGGAGCAAGCTTTGGAGCGAATTCAACGAGTCTCGACGCGCTGGCGAGCGGCGGTGGCGCGGTAGGAAAGGCATTCCTGCCCTGTCGGTTTTTGTCTTTTGCGGAGATTTCACTTCGAAGAAAGACAGGCGACAGACAGAAATGTCTGTCCTACTGTGAGCGTTCGGGAGATAGAACCGATGAGAAGTTTGCTTCCTCTGTCCAAGGCGCTGTTCATCACTGCGCTGGCTGGCGCTGTGTGCGCGGCCAATGCGTCCGCGCAGGCTAAGCCGCTCGCGGGCGCGGATGTGCCGGTGATTTACGAGCGGCTGTTGAAGAAGATCGATCAAATCCCCATTTACGACAATCACTCGCACGCCACATTTCCTGACGATTCGGACATGGATGCGCAAGCGGCGCCTCCCGATGAGAGTTCGGTTCTGCGGCTGCGCGACACAAACCCCGAATTCGTGGCCGCAGCTAAAGCGCTGTTCGGTTATCCGTACGAGGATTTCAAGCCGGAACATGCGAAGTGGCTGATCGACAAAAAAAAGGCGGCGGAAGCGGCGGGCGGCACAGCCTATTGGGACAGCATTCTGGACAAATTGAACATCGAGACGTGCTTGGCTAATCGCGTGGCGCTGGCGCCTTATCTTGATCCGAAGCGTTTTCACTGGGTTTTCTTCGTGGATTCGTTTCTCTTTCCTCTCGATAACCGCGACCAGACGGGGAAGAATGGGGACATGGGCGTGTATATCCCTTTGCAGGAGAAAGTCCTGCAGCGGTACATGAAGCAGGAGAACGTGAGTGGCCTTCCTGCCGATCTCGCGGGCTACGAGAACTTCGTTCGGCAGACCGTGATCGACAACAAGAAAAAGGGCGGAGTGGCCATGAAGTTCGAGGCCGCTTATTTTCGTTCGCTCTATTTCAGCGATCCCCCGCGCGAGAAAGCCGCAGCCATCTACTCGCGATTTCATTCCGGCGGTGTCCCAACGGAAGAGGAATACCGGACGTTTCAGGACTACATTTTTCACGTGCTGATCGACCAGGCGGGGAAATCGAACCTATCCGTGCATTTTCACAGCGCGGTGGGCATCGGCGATTACTTCAGCCAGCGCAATGGCCATCCGCTGAATCTCGAAAATGTGGTCCGCGACCCGCGGAACAGCAAGGTAAATTTCGTGCTAATCCATGGCGGGTATCCTTACACGCTGGATATGATCTGGATGACGCAAAGCAAAAACGTTTATACGGACTCGTCGCTGATGGGCTACTACGTTTATCCATCGGAACTGAAGAATATTTTGAAGCAGTGGATTTCGCTCTATCCGGAAAAGATCATGTTCGGGTCCGACGCGTTTCCGTTTAACGACGCGGTGGGAGCGGAGGAGACGTTCTGGCTGGCGTCGCGCTCGGCGCGGACCGCTATCGCTGCCGCTCTGGCGGAACTGGTTTCGGAAGGCGCGTTCAACGAAGAAAAGGCTCTCGAACTGGCGCGCATGTACCTGCACGATAACGCCGCAAAATTATACGGAGCGAAACCATGAGCACTATACCGGAGATGAAATACATTGCCTGGAAGAATGTTGTGCGCGAGCAGTTGAATCCGCAGATTGACCGCGAAATGGTGGTCGGCGACAAAATCATGCTGGCGCGGGTGTTGATCAAGAAAGGCGGGCACGTGCCGCTGCACCATCATCATAACGAGCAGGTGACGTACATTCTGGAAGGCGCGCTGAAGTTCGCGATCGATGGAAAAGAGATTGTGGTTCGGGCAGGCGAAGTGCTTTGCATCCCTCCGCACATGCCCCACGAAGCCTGGGCGATGGAAGACACCGTCGATCTGGACGTCTTTGACCCGCCGCGCGAAGACTGGCTGAACAAGACCGACGATTATCTGAGGCACGGGCGCTAAGCGGTGCTTCGTCTGCCTGGCTTGGGCCCCGGGACAAGCCTCCTGGCACGTCCTTCTATTTTCTTTGTAACCGATTAGCGAAAGAACGTAGACAAAGGCCCATGGTCTTGTTTACCGTAACAGAGTGGCTGATTCCAGGCGTGGGGTCATACCTCTGAGGGGAGAACCATGAAGAGGCAGCTCGCAGTTGTGTTTGTAATGCTTGGGACGACGTGCGCCGCTGGTGCGCAGGAAGCTGTACCCGTCAGCCAGCCGGTAGATCGCAACGTGGCGGCGGATTTTTCCCCCGCGCCCACGGTGAGCGCCAGCTTATTCCAGCCTACCGCTAGCAGCGCGCTTTTCGCGGCTCCAAACTTTGCTCCGTTGCCGGCCGTTGCTTTGCCAGTAGCGAATGCCACGCCAGATGCTTCCCCTTTGCCTGCGCCAGATCCGAAGTTTATTTATGGCGGACGAGATGACTTCCGCTGGCAGCTTGCCATCGGCGCTGATTGGATCAGGTTTCGATCCTCGATCTTCAACGCGAGCGCCGTCGGCATCAATACTTCGGTAACCTACTTCACGAACGAGTGGTTCGGCGTCGAAGCGAACGTTTCGACGGATTTTGCTCCGCAAATTTTCGACCGGGAGCACGTCAAGCTTCTGGTATTGGGCGGCGGTCCCAAGATCGCGTGGCGCGAACGCAAATGGGAGCCGTGGTTGCACGCGATCGTTGGATTCGCCCACGAACAGCCGCAAACCGCTGACCACAGCAGGGACGCGTTTGCGGCAAAGCTGGGCGGCGGAGCGGACTATCGATTCAACCCCCGCCTTTCTGGGCGGCTGGAAGGTGATTGGGTGCACACCAGCTTTTTCAGCCAGTCTCAGAATAACTTTGAGCTGATGGGCGGCGTAGTTTTTCACTTCTAGTGAAGCCGCCGGGATGGAAAATTCCGTGAATGGAATTGGCGGTTTTTAGTCCGCCGTTTGCGGCAGAGATCTGGTAGCCATCGCCGCTGGTTCCTTTCCACTCCTTTACATTGAACGACGCGCCTGACCGAGCGCGATGGACGGAAATTCCGCCGAAGGCAAGCGGAAACTTGTCGGCGGCACACTTCCGGCTGACTTAGAAAATAAAATACGCTGGCCCGGTAACCGATGACACTTGCCTGGCCGCCGGATCGAGAAGAACCGCGGCGCCTTCTTCGACCGCGATGGCGCGCACCTGATGACACGTTGCCTGAGTTTACCAGATCTTACACACTTGCTCGCGAACCATGGCGTCACCCTTCTTGCATCCGAAGGCTTTGGCGAACTCCGCCATGTTCGACAACGGTCCATCCCCGCGGAAACGCGCCAGCGGGTGCGGATTGGTGTTGGCCATCAGGCGCTCATATTC
>DASXMM010000427.1:0-3793 GCA_036495665.1 Candidatus Acidiferrum sp.
GCGCGTCACGCGCATGGGCGTGGCGGATGTAATCAAGGACCAGGGCTCGACCTCTTCGGCGAGCGTTTCGCATGTGGGTTTCCGCAAGCTGCTCGTGGCCGGCCAGGTGGCCTTCACCATCCTACTGCTCGCCGGCGCCGGGCTTTTTGTGCGCTCTCTCTGGAATTTGCGTAACCAGGATTTGGGTCTCAAAGCCGATAACGTCATGACGTTCTCGATTCAGCCGATACTCAACGGATATGATTTGCCCCGCTCCATCGCGCTGTTCGATCAAATGCGCACCCGTCTCGCGGCCCTACCCGGCGTGCGCTCGATTGGCTCAGGAGACGTTCCTACGCTGACGGGCGACGACGAGGGCAGCAACATCACGGTGGAAGGCGGGATGCAAGCTCAGCTTCCCGAGGAATTACAGGATGTGGATCACATATCCGTGAGCGCAAATTATTTCTCCACTCTGGGGATACCGCTATTGATGGGGCGCGAATTTAACGAATCGGATGGCGCGACGTCGCCGAAAGTCGCGGTTGTCAGCCAGGCCATGGCCAAGCGGTTTTTCCCGGACCGAAACGCGGTCGGCTTGCATTTTGCGTTTGGCGGCGGAAACAAGACGGTGCCGGACATTCTGATTGTAGGCGTGGTGAAGGACGTCAAGCAGGAGCACGTCAGCAGCACGCCAATACCATACGTATATATTCCGTACGCGCAGCGGCCGAAATTGCGCGAAATGACTTTTTATGTAAGGACCGAGCGCGATCCTCTGTTGCTGGCCTCCAGCCTGCAAGATGTGGTGCGGCAGTTGGACGGGAATCTGCCGGTGTTTGACTTGAAGACCATGCAACGCGTGGTGGAAGACGACCTATTTTCCGCACGCATGGTCGCCGTACTTTCCGCAAGCTTCGCCGCTTTGGCGGCGCTCCTCGCGGCGCTAGGTATTTACGGAGTATTGGCGTACGTTGTTGTACAGCGCACGCGCGAGATCGGTATCCGCATGGCTCTCGGCGCGCTGGCCGGCGATGTCCGGCTGCTGATCCTCAAAGAAGTCGGCTCCATGGTGCTGATCGGGGTTGTCGTGGGTTTGCCGGTGGCGTATGGACTCGCCCGGTTCAGCGAATCGCTGTTATATGGAGTGCACGCAGGTGACCCCGCGGTCTATGCTTTCGGTCTCTTATTGATCGCCATGATCGCGCTTGCGGCCTGCTTCATTCCAGCGCGTCGCGCAACACGCGTCGATCCGTTGGTGGCGCTGCGGTACCAATGACCGGTTTTGTTTGACTAGCACGGGAGCGAAAGCACGGCAAAAAGTTTTGCAGGTTGAGTTTCAGCACAAAAATAGCTTAAGGAGAAAAAATGTCAGACACACTCATCAAGATGGAAGGCGTTAAGAAAGTTTTTTACACCGACGAAGTGGAGACTCACGCACTTGAGGAAATCCATCTCGAAATCAAGAAGGGCACGTACATCTCCATCGCTGGCCCGTCGGGTTGCGGTAAATCAACGCTGCTCTCGATCCTCGGCCTTCTTGATTCCCCGAGCGACGGAAGCTACATGCTCAACGGCCAGCCCGTTGGCAAGCTCACGATCAGCGAGCGCACCCGCATCCGCAATCGCGAAATTGGTTTTATCTTCCAGGCGTTCAACCTGATCGGCGACCTCACCGTGTACGAAAACGTCGAGCTGCCGCTGACCTACCGCGGCACAAGCTCGACCGAGCGCAAGCAAAAGGTCCAGAACGCCCTCGAGCGCGTAGGCATGGCTCATCGTCTGCGCCACTATCCGTCGCAACTCTCCGGCGGTCAGCAACAGCGCGTTGCCGTGGCCCGCGCACTGGTCGGCGATCCACTCATCCTGATGGCTGACGAGCCGACTGGTAACTTGGACTCCAAAAACGGCGAAGCCGTTATGGAATTGCTCCGCGACCTCCACCGCAACGGCGCAACCGTTTGCATGGTGACCCACGATCAGCGCTACGCAAACTTCGCCGAGCGCACCATTCACCTGTTTGACGGCCGCATCGTCGAAGAAACCAAGGAAGCCGGCGTCACCGCATAAACGGGCTGACAAAAAAGGGGGCGCGCAATGAACTCGATCTGGCAGGACGTTCGATTCGGTGTGCGCATGTTGGTCAAACACCGCGCGGCGACGCTCGTGTGCATCGTCGCGCTGGCCCTTGGCATCGGCGCAAACGCCGCGATGTTCAGCGTGGCCGAAGCGTTTCTCTTGCATCCTGTTCCTTTCGAAAATCCCGACCGCATCGTGGCGCTCGTCGACGCCAGGGCTGACCACCAGGGCGCTGGCGCAGGTTTTCAGGATTTCAATGCCGTCGCTCCCGCCACCTTTCTCGATTGGAAGAAAGAAGCGCGCTCCTTCGATGAACTTTCCGCTTATGCATGGGACGAGCTCAACCTGACCGGCGACGGCGCGGCGCAAAAAAATCCAGGATTTCAAGGTCACCGCCAATTTCTTCCAAACCATCGGCGTGCGGCCCGCTCTGGGACGCACGTTCCTCGCTGACGAAGAAGAGCCCGGTAAAGATCGTGAAATCGTTCTCGACCATTCCCTGTGGGAACAACGCTACGCCTCCGATCCCCACATTGTGGGCAAGCAGATCATGGTCGATGGAAAAAACTTCAATGTCATCGGCGTCATGGCAAAAGGCTTCGACTATCCGATGCCCGCGGAAGCTTGGATCCCACTGGCCATTGACACCAAAGAGCGGTCGCGACGCGACAATCGATGGCTGTGGGTGCTTGGTCGCCTCAAACCAGTCGTCTCTTTTTCGGAAGGCGCCGCTGAAATGCGCACGATCGCGCAGCGCGAGTCTGACGCGTACCCGGACACAAATAAGGGCTGGATGGTCCAGCCGCAGTTACTTCGCCAGTTCGTGACCAGCTCATTGACGCGGCAATTTACGTTGATGCTGATGGGCGCGGTCGGCTTCGTGCTCCTCATCGCCTGTGCCAACGTCGCCAACGTGCAGTTCGCCCGTATGACCGGCCGCACCTCCGAATTTGCGGTCCGCGCGGCGCTCGGAGGGAGCCGCTGGCGCGTCATCCGCCAGTTGCTTATAGAAAGCGTTCTCTTGTCCATCGCGGGCGCGACTCTGGGACTCCTCATTGCTCAGTGGGACATCGACATGATCGTGTCGCACATGCCGCCGGACGTAGCCAAGTTCGTCGCCGGATGGAGCACGATTCGGCTCGACACCAACGCGTTTCTATTCACGCTCGCGATTGCCGTGTTCAGCGGAATCCTGGCAGGTATCGCCCCGTCCCTGTTGAGTTCAGGCGTGAACCTCAATGAGACCCTGCGCGAAGGCGGCCGAGGTTCGACGTCGGGTCGCGGCAGGCACCGCTTGCGCGGAGCGCTGGTCGTGGCGGAAGTCGCGCTCGCCATGGTGTTGCTGATTGGCGCGGGTTTGCTGGTGAAGGGCTTCCAGGGACTTTTGAACGTCAATGAAAACTATTCACCCACGACACTTTTAACGATGAACCTGAGCCTGCCTGAGGCGCAGTACGGGAAGCCTTCCGAGCGGTTGACCTTTCACGAGCAGGTCTTGCGGCGATTGAACACCGTCCCCGGCATACAATCCGCCGCGATTGTCTCCCATGTTCCCTACTCCGACGGTGGTGGCATCGGCACTGAGGAATTTTCCATCGAAGGACGTGTGCCGTTGCGCCGCGGCGAGTTGGTCGACGCGATTGTCGAAACAACCACCCCCAGTTACTTCGGCCAGATGAACATCGCGTTGCGCGACGGCCGCTCGTTGAGCGATACGGACGGAGCCGATGCCCCA
>DASXMM010000428.1:0-2730 GCA_036495665.1 Candidatus Acidiferrum sp.
CTTCGGCGGATTTGGCGGTGGAAGCAGCGGCGGCGGTGGCGCCGGCGGCAGTTGGTAAACGAAGTTGGCGAAATGGATTGTGTAAGTAAGGAGCGGTAGCAAAATGCTGTCCACAGAATCAAAACTGACCGATCTCGTAAGCCGCCTGAAAGAATTCGCCGCGGCAGATCTCGAATCCGTGATTCTCTACGGCTCCGCCGCCCGTGGCGATTTCAAAGAAGGCCACTCCGATCTGAACATCCTCTGCGTCCTGCGCTCGGTAGCCGCTCGCGAACTAGCTCGCGTCACTCCGGTAGTCCACTGGTGGTGCAAAGACCAAAACGAGCCCGCCCCTCTATTCTTCACCGCCGAAGAGCTGCGCACCTCCGCCGACGTCTTCTCCATCGAGCTCCTCGACATGCAAGACAGCCGCCGCGTCCTCTTCGGCGCCGATGTCATCGACGGCATCCCCATCCCCATGAATCTCCATCGCGTCCAAGTCGAACACGATCTCCGCACCCTCCTCCTCAAGCTCCGCCAGCATTTCCTCCTCACCGGCCAAAAAGAAAGCGAACTGCGCGCCGCCGCCGCAAAATCCTCTTCCAGCGCCGTTGCTCTCCTGCGCCACACACTGATCTCGTTCGGCGAGGAACCACCCTCAACCGCGCACGAAGTTTTCGCCCGTATCGCAACTCTCACCGGTGCCGACGCCGAAGCCTTCGCTGCCGCACACAAACTCCGCGATCGCCACGCCCACGCCGACGACATGGTTCGCACCTACGGCCAATACCTAAACGCTCTGAGTGTGGTAATTTCCGCTATAGACAAACAAATCCCCAAGCAGGAATGGCATCGCGCCGGCAAAACCGGTTCCTGATCCTACGGAGGCAAGCAAAATGAAAGTAGCTCTGATCATCCTGGTCGTTCTCATCATCATCGCGTTGCTTTTCGGCAGCTCGTTCATCTCGCGCCGGAATCAAATGGCCATCAAGCGCGAAGCCGTCAACGCCTCATGGGCCCAGGTCGACGTCGTCCTGCAACGCCGCGCTGACCTCATCCCCAACCTCGTCGAAACGGTCAAAGGTTTCGCCCAGCACGAAACCGAAGTCTTCACCGAAATCGCCAAAGCCCGCGAAGGCTACATGAACGCCACCACCCCCGCTGACAAAATCGCCGCCAACAACAAACTCGAAGCCTCTCTCGCCAAAGTCCTCGTCCTGACCGAAAATTACCCCCAACTCAAATCCAACGAAAATTTCCTCCGTCTCCAGGACGAGCTAGCAGGCACAGAAAACCGCATCGCCGTGGAGCGCCGCCGTTACAACGAAGCCGTCCAGGACTACAACACCTACATCTCCCTCTTCCCCAACAGCTTCATCGCCAGCATGTCCGGCTTCACCCGCAACGACGCCTACTTCAAAACCGAAGAAGGTGCCCGCCAAGCCCCAAAGGTAAATTTCAACACGACCCCCGCGCCAGCTCCGGCGCCCGCCCCAGCCAAACCCTGATGAATGGCCGAAGAGTGTACTCGCCATGGCGGAAGAGCCTCAACTCAAGAACGCGATAAACGGCAGCATCAAGCTCTTCGAGTCGGACGGCCTGCCCGTGGCCCTCCGACTCCTTGATGACGCCATCGCGGAATTCGCCAGGCAGGGGCTGAACCTCCCGGTTACAACCCTCTGTCACCACGCGGCCGTCCTATGCAGTGTCGCCGAGAGCCTTCCGTTGCAGAGGCATTACTTTGAGCTCTCGCTGACCCACAACCCGGGAAACTTTAGAGCACTCTACGGGCTGGCCCGCGTCTCACTCGATGAGGGACAAACTGATCTGGCGCGCAAGTACGCACAGCAAAGCGTCGACGCGATTATGGCAAGCGACGATCCCCTTGCGCATTCCTGGCTCGAGCTGATCGATAAGAATTGGCCGGGGCTAGTTCGTCCGCCACAAGCTTAATTATTGTCCCGCGCCGACCAAACGAGACAGCCTGCCCAGGCCTTCCTGATAATCTGCGATGTCATTTGCGCTTAAACCGATTCTTAAGGAGTCTCGGATACGTCCGAACTCGGTCAAGTTAGGCGAGGGCGTACGGAGAAATAAACATGGCGTCAGATGTTGGTGTGACGTGTAGAAGATGGCCTTGTGCTTTTTGGTGAGCTCGGGCTAGGACGTTCGTGTCGAAAACAATTCTCACTCGTGCTCGCGATAGCCTGGGAGAGCTTTCTTCAATGCCTCGTTCAGCAGTTCCTCTGAAGCATCGTCCTGATGCCTCGTGGTTTGGCCGTCGATCCTCTTGAGATACTCTTCGAGCTTTTGACCAGCTTCCCGGCGAGCCTCGCCCACAGGCGACTCGTGCGTGGAAAACGCCATGATGCTCACATCCTCGTCGTCCTTGAGCGAGCGGCCCAATTCAGCTTCGAGGGCTGCACGAGTCTGCGGCTTTAGCTCATTCGCCTTGTGTATCAGAACGTTGGACATGCTTTGCTCCCCGTAGCCAGCCGCAAATGCGATTCTAGCACGCCGAACCGTCCGGCCTGACGGTAGCCTTGCAACGATTTGCTACGTGCAAGCTGGACGCAACCTCCGCCAACCCCCAGCAAACAAACCACTTACAGGGTAGCGTAACTTCTTTTGTGTAAATTTGGGTTTTAAAGCAGAAAAAAGGGCGTACTTTCCTTTGGAGCGCGAACTCACAGAGGAGGTACACCCTGATGCGAGAACTGGAAGTCCTCGGCAACGGCCATCTTAAGCTGG
>DASXMM010000429.1:0-3549 GCA_036495665.1 Candidatus Acidiferrum sp.
TCGAGACTTCCTCTCATTGTGCCGAGATCGCTGAAGGCCACAAATTCGTTAGTGACCATGCGAAGTCCGAGGAGGTGGCCGATTTGCACCGTGTCGTGCCTCGGTATGCCGATGAGCCAGGCGATGGGCGCGAAAATCCAGCCGAGGACTTCTTGCAGATTGTAGGGAAACCACGAGATGTATATGTGGACCCAGCCCATCATGGCGTTTAGAAGAGCGAGCAGCGCGAGAAACACGATGAGCATGGCACCGACGTTCAACGCGAGATGCAAACCGTCTACCGTGCCGCGCGCGATGGCACCAAGAATGTTGGATTCTTTGTCGGCGGCGGGCATCTCTACGCGGCCTGCGGTGAGCGGCACTTCCGTTTCGGGCACGAGCATTTTCGCCATGAGGAGGGTTCCGGGAGCCGTCATGATCACGGCGGTGAGGAGATTGGTGGGATCGGCGTGGCCGACGTGAATGTAGGCAGCCATCATGCCGCCGGAAATGTGCGCCATGCCGCTGGTCATCACGGTCATCAATTCGGATTTTGTGAGCTTCGGCAAAAAAGGGCGGATGGTGAGAGGAGCTTCCGTCTGGCCCATGAAGATGCTGGCGGCTACGTTGAGCGATTCCGCGCCGCTGGCGCCCATGATTTTTGTCATGAGCCACGCGGCGGCGCGAATGATGATCTGCATGACGCCGATGTGATAGAGGACCGCGAAAAATGCGGCGATGAAGATGATTGTGGGCAGCACCTGGAAGGCAAAAATCAGGCCGAGGTTGGAGTCGGACTTGCCGAGTTCACCGAAAACGAATGTGGAGCCGACGTAAGAAAAATCCAGCAAATGTTTGGCACCGGCGCCCAACGTCTGGAAAATAATTCGGCCCGCGGGAACGCGGAGAACGAAAATGCCGAGAACGATTTGCAGACCAAGTCCCCAAAGGACGGTTTTAAGCTTGATGGCTTTGCGATCGGTGGAAAAAATAAAGGCGAGGCCGAGCATTGTGAGCAGGCCGAGTATCCCGGTGTAGCGTCCCATGCGGGGACCTCTTTCTTTGGTGCCGCCGTACTTTCAAGAAAACTTTTGCTCGCGCTAGGCGCCCAGAATGCGGCGAATCAGCGGCCGCTTCTCGCGTGGCGCCGCTTCGCCGATTTCGTAGCTGCCGGCGATGAGGCTCTGCGCTTCGGCCAACTTTGTGCCGCTATTGTAATGAATTGTGACGAGAGGTTCGCCTTTTTCTACACGATCGCCGATGCGCTTGTGAAATTCGAGGCCGACAGCGTGGTCGATGGAGTCTTCCTTTTTTTCGCGGCCGCCTCCGAGAGTGGCCAGAGCCGTGCCGAATTGCTCGCAATTGGTCGCCACGATAAAGCCGGAAGAAGGGCTCGCGACATCGGCGCGTGAGCGGGCTTGTGGAAGAAGCTGTGGATCCTCGATGACTCGCTCGTCGCCGCCCTGCAGGCGGATGCCCTGCTTGAATTTTTCTTTGGCCTTGCCGCTAGCGATCATTTTTTTGGCTAGATCGCGGCCTTCGTCGAGAGACTTGGTCCGTTCGCCGAGAAAAAACATCCAGGCGGAAAGTTCGACGCTCAAATCGCGGAGATCGGCGGGTCCGCGACCGTTCAAAACGTCGATGCATTCAGCAATTTCATTCGAATGCCCGGCCATTCGTCCAAGCGGCTCGTCCATGCCGGTGATGAGCGCAACAACTTTTTTCCCCATGCGCTTGCCGGTTTCAACCATTAGTTCAGCGAGCCGAACTGAGTCTTCCTCGCTCTTCATGAAAGCGCCGGAGCCCGTCTTAACGTCGAGAACAAGCGCGTCGATACCCTCCGCCAGCTTCTTGCTCATGATGGAAGCACAAATCAGGCCAATGTTCTCCACGGTAGAAGTAGCGTCGCGCAACGCATAAATCTTTTTGTCCGCAGGGGCGATTTCCGCCGTTTGCCCGATCAGCCCCATGCCGCATTCGCGGAGAACACTGTAAAATTCCTCCAGCGACAGATCCACCTTGAATCCGCGAATCGATTCGAGCTTATCCAGCGTACCGCCGGTGTGGCCAAGACCGCGTCCGCTGATCATCGGAACTGTCAACCCGCCCGCAGCAACAATGGGAGCAAGGATCAGAGAAGTCTTATCGCCGACGCCCCCGGTGGAGTGCTTATCCACTTTCTTGCCCGGAAGACTCGAGAGATTGAGGACTTGCCCCGAGTAAAGCATAGCTTCGGTGAGCGCGGCGAGTTCGGAGCGGTGCAAACCGCGGATCCACGCCGCCATGAGCCACGCGGCCATCTGGTAATCGGGAATTTCGCCGCGCGTGTATCCGGAGATGAGGAAGTCAATCTCCTCGCGAGAGTGTTCGCCCGAATCACGTTTTTTGCGGATCAGATCGACGGCGCGCATGCGAGATTGGAAGTGCCGCGCGAGCGTAACATCGGCGGAATCGCGCGTCAACGCGAGAGGCAGCAGCACGCGCTTGCCGCCGCCCTTGCAGGCTTACACCACATTCGCGTGGCGTAAGAATCGCCGAGCGGGCGCGTCACATGAGGTGAGGCCTGCGACGCGGCCACGTCGATGCGGGTAACGGCCGTAACTCGAGGAGTGGGCGATGCGTAGTAACATTGAGGGCCCATGATGAACACAGGGAATGGTGTGGCGGTGCGCGCTGACCGGGTTTCGCGCCACTATGAGATGGGCACGGCTATGATTCGGGCGGTGGACGACGTTACGCTTGAAATACGCGAGGGAGAGTTTGTTGCACTGCTGGGGAGTTCGGGTTCGGGTAAGTCTACGCTGCTGAATTTGATGGCGGGACTGGATCGTCCTACGGGCGGCGCCATTTTTGCCAATGGCAGGAATCTTTCGGAGCTGAGTTCGCTGGAGTTGGCGCGTTATCGCAGCCGAACAGTTGGGATGGTTTTTCAGTCGTTCAATTTGTTGCCGCGCATGACGCTTGAAGAAAACGTCGAGCTGCCGCTGCGCCTGGCGGAAGTGGATCGAGCAGAGCGCGGAGCGCGAGTGCAAGAAGCGCTCGAACGCGTACATCTGGAGAAGCGCCTCGCTCACCGCCCGAGTGAATTATCGGGAGGTGAGCAGCAGCGTGCGGCGCTGGCACGGGCGCTGGTGAATCGCCCGACGCTTTTGTTCGCCGATGAGCCGACGGGAAACCTCGACAGCGCGACCGGAGAATCCATCATGGTGCTGCTGAAAGAAATTCAGCAAAATCTCGGCATGACCATCGTGATGGTAACGCACGAGCGTCCCCTTGCCGAACGCTTTGCGAACCGCATCGCCGCGCTTGCCGACGGAAAATTGCTCACCGACGGGGTGAAATCATGAAGGCTGGAGACCTCGCTGAGCTGGCGCTGCGTAATTTGCGCGAAGCCGTCCTGCGAAGTTCTTTGACCACTCTGGGTGTTGCCGTCGGCGTGGCATCGCTGGTGGCATGGCTGTCGCTGGGCATCGGATTGCAATCGCTGGCCACCAAGCGCCTCTCGAATTCCGGGTTGTTCGATACGGTCGTCGTCACCCAGCGGCGAAACCTGCAATCAATGCGGCGGCC
>DASXMM010000430.1:0-7948 GCA_036495665.1 Candidatus Acidiferrum sp.
CGACGTCGCCGGCATCGACGGCACCGTCAACGGCATCGCCGACGGCGCCAAGCGTATCGGCGACACCGTACGCCACACGCAATCCGGCAACACGCGCAGCTACGCCGTTTGGGTCGTCATCGGCGCGCTCGTAATCATCGCGGTCATCTTTTTCTGGCCCGCTTCGAAGTCAATCTTCGGGATGGTGCGCTGATGCCCGCCGGACCTTTGCTTTCGATCCTGATCTTCCTGCCCGCAATAGGCGCCCTCGCGCTGCTGTTCCTGCGCGGCGATGACCACAAGTGGATTCGCATCCTCGCTTTCGCCGTTTCGCTCGCCGAGTTTATTCTCTCGCTCTGGTGGCTCCTCCGTGGCGTCCCGCTAGGCAGCACTGGCTACAGCCTGGAAGAAATTCACCACTGGATCGCTCTCGGCGCGCATAACACCGTAACGCAGAACCTGTCGCAGACTTACATCGATTATCACCTCGGCGTCGATGGCATCAGCCTGTTCCTCGTCATCCTCACGACGTTCCTCACCGTGGTCTCCATCCTCTGCTCCTGGAACAGCATCCAGAAGCGCGTCAAAGAATTCTTCATCGCGCTCCTGCTTCTCGAAGTCGGCGTCGTCGGCGTTTTCCTCTCGCTCGACCTCTTCCTCTTTTTCCTTTTCTGGGAAGTGATGCTCATTCCGATGTACCTGCTCATCGGCATCTGGGGCCACGATCGCCGCATCTACGCCGCCGTCAAATTCATTCTCTACACCATGGCCGGCTCGATCCTGATGCTCGTCGGCATCCTCTGGCTCTACAACGTCACGGGTACTTTCGAACTTCCCATCATCCAGCAAGCGCTCCAATCTGGCGCGCTCCTTCTCCCTCGCGGCACCGAGACCCTGCTCTTCCTCGCCTTTTTCCTGGCCTTCGCCATCAAAGTTCCGCTCTTCCCTTTTCACACCTGGCTGCCCGATGCACACGTCGAAGCCCCCACTGCCGGGTCCGTGATGCTCGCGGGCGTGCTCCTGAAAATGGGCACCTACGGCATGATTCGCTTCTGCCTCCCGCTTTTCCCGGTCGCATCGCGGAAGTTCGCGCCAGCCATCGCCGTCCTCGCGATCATCGGCATCATTTACGGCGCGCTCGTCGCTCTCGTTCAGCCCAACCTCAAAAAACTCGTCGCCTATTCCAGCGTCAGCCACCTCGGCTTCGTCGTGCTCGGCATCTTCGCGTTCCAGCACATCTCCATGCAGGGCGCGGTCTTCCAGATGCTCGCGCACGGCATCTCCACCGGCGGCCTCTTCTTGCTCGTCGGCATGCTTTACGACCGCCGCCACACCTTCGAAATGTCCCAGTTCGGCGGCCTGTGCGCGCCAATGCCGAAGCTAGCGGCGTTCTTCCTGTTTGTGGCGCTTTCTTCGATGGGCTTGCCCATGCTCAACGGCTTCGTCGGCGAATTTCTGATCCTGCTTGGTACATATCAAGTTCATTGGAACTGGGCCGCCTGGGCCGCCACCGGCGTGATCCTCTCCGCGTGCTATCTGTTGTGGTCGTACCAGCAAGTCTTCTACGGCGACGTCACCGTCGAGAAAAACAAAACGCTTCCCGACCTATCCGCCCGCGAACAGTGGATTCTCGTCACCATGGCCGTCATCACGTTGTGGATTGGCATCGGCTCGGTCTTCATCACCGGCCGCACGGCGAACGCGAGCCAGTCTGTGATTGATCAGATGTACCGCCCTCCGCGCGCCGAGGAAGCGCACCACGCACCGCAATCGGTCGCGCAACCGAATGCGCCAACAAGCGCCCCGCAAAAACCGACTTCTCTCGAAAGGCTCGGAGCCCGCTAAATGTCCGCGTTCCCCACCACCGCAGATATGCTTCTCGTTTTGCCAGAACTGATCTGGTGCGGCTTTGGCGCGCTGCTCATGCTCCTCCAGCCTTTCGTCACCAGCCGCCGCGCGTTGACCACAATCGCCGTCATAGGCGCCCTTCTCGGCATCTGCGGCAACTTCTACGCCGTCCACAATCCCGGCTCCGCATTCTCCGGCCTCGTCGCTGCTGACCCGTTCAGCATCTTCTTCAGTCATCTCGTCGGCCTAGTCGCCATTCTCGTCATCCTCGCCGCGGCACCGTATCTCGATCGTGAACGCCTCGCCGACGCCGAGTTCTACGCCCTCATCCTGTTCGCTACCGCCGGAATGGGCGTGCTGGCCTCCGCGCAAGAGCTGCTCACCGCCTTCATCGGCCTTGAACTAAGTTCCATTTCCAGCTACATCCTCGCAGGCTACCGCCGCGACACGCTCAAGTCCGGCGAATCCTCGATGAAGTATTTCCTCCTCGGCTCCTTCGCCACGGCATTTTTTCTCTACGGCATCGCGCTCGTCTACGGCGTCACCGGCACCACCAATCTACTGCGTATGGACGCCGCCGACCACTCCAGCAGCCTTCTCAAGCTCGGCTTGGCCATGATCCTCATCGGCCTCGGCTTCAAAGTCGCCGCCGCGCCCTTCCAGATTTGGACACCCGACGTATACGAAGGCGCGCCCACGCCCGTCACCGCGCTCTTCTCCGCCGGACCGAAAGCCGCGGCCTTCGCGCTGCTCCTGCGCATCTTCGCGGACGTACCCGCCGCCACCGAATTCTGGTTCTACGCCTTCTGGATTCTCGCCGCACTTACGATGTTCGCGGGCAATCTCGGTGCGCTGCTGCAAACCAACGTCAAGCGCCTGCTGGCCTACAGTTCGATCGCGCACGCCGGCTACATCCTCGTAGCCTTTGCCGCCGTCACGCACCTCAAAGCAACGGACATCGGCGCCAGCCCCGCCTACGCCGCGGTGCTCTTCTATCTCTTGACCTACGCGCTCGTGAAAGTCGGCGCCTTCACCATCGTTTCGCAATTCGGTGGCTTGGGCGAAAAGCATCTCTCCATCGACGACTACGCCGGCCTCGCCGAGCGCCAGCCCTTCGTCGCCGCCGTTTTCTCGCTCTTTTTGCTCTCGCTACTCGGTCTTCCCGTCACCGCGGGCTTTCTCGCCAAGTTTTACATCTTCAAAGCCGCCGTGGACGCCCATCTGATCTGGCTCGCCGTCTTCGTGGCCATCAACACCATCATCGGCGCCTACTACTACCTTCGCCTCATCGTCATCATGTACATGCGCGAGCCCAGCGCTGAAGTCGCGGCCACCGCACCCGTTCGCTTCCCTCTGTCCGTCAACGTCGTCCTCATCATCGCCGCCTTCGGCACCCTCTTCCTCGGCCTAATGCCCAGCAAAACCCTGGACTACCTGCTCCAGTCCAATCTCCTCCTCGACCGCTTCAACCGCTAGCTCATCATCTGCCGCTAGCAACTGGCTCAGTTTCCGGTTGTGCGACTTACCGGGAGTTGGCTCTCACGCGCCACAAAATTCCTATGCTGCGGAGTTGTTTCTGGACGTGCTCTAAAATGAAGGAGCAGACAAAACTTGGAACCAATTCGTCCGGGCGAAGGATATGAAAAACATTTGGTACATTGTAAACATCGGTTTGGTCGCGCTTGCTCTGCGCGGAGGTTATGTCTCTACAGCGCCCGAAAGGCTGCGTCATTCGAATCCCGACGCAATCTCCTGCGGCATAATTCTCTTGATCTCACCCTTGTTCGCGCTCTGGAGCGTTAACTACTCGATGCGCCGCTGGCATCATGAAACGCTTCGTCGTCCTTCATTGAGCAGGAACCCTCTGAATTGGTGGCACGACCCGCTGGAGTCGCTGTTCATTTCCACCTGCGTCTTTGCAGCAGGGGCAATCGGGGGTGCCGCGCGACGTCCGCTTGTTGACTCCGTTGGGTTCTGGATGGTCGGAGTGCAAGTCTGTTTCGCCGCGGGGCTCTCGATAGGCCAACTCCTGATCTACCGGATGTACCGCAAGCAGATTATCCCCGCCGACTAACACAGCACATGGCTCAGGGACAGGTTGACAAGACGCTCTCACCAGAACCAACCGATTACTGAACCAATACCGATAAGAGGTTTCTTGGCCTAGTTGATCAGTCCACGAGCCCATTGCGGTGAATTTTCGTCCGAACGCGCGTCGATCGCGTCCAGGGTCTTTCCCGTGTTAATGTCGTGAAGCTCGCAGTGGCCTCCTGAATCGCCGCGCACGGTCCCGCTGCAAAAGGCGGCTTGCTTCCCTTCCGCCCAGAACCTCCAGTCGTAAATCATCATCCCATCCCCGAAGCGCCGCCGGACTTTGCCATTCCTGTAAATCACCAGTCTCAGCGGGATCGGATACGAGGTGCAGCAGTTGTTGAATTCGGCCAGCCATCCGACGGTGCTCTGGTCTTCGGAGCTGCGCAACATCCACGTCCCAGTTTGGTCTTTTTCTTTCCGAACCTTTCGGTCGCCGCCGCCCGCGGGCACGACATGCACAACACCGCTGCGGTCCACGTACACTTTTTCGATAGGTCTTACATCCCCCGGCTCTGATGTTCCGACCGTCGCCCAGAGAGTCAGCGATGCCGCGAGCGCAAGTAGAAACCGCGTGGCGTTACCTGTATTCATTGCCTGACTCCTCGGGCCTGGATCGAGTGCGCATGCCAGTTGATTTTCTGGAGGCCGCGATTCAACCCCAAGGTCAAAGAGAAATCAAGAGCGAAGTTGCAAGAAAATAGGAACCATAACAGTCGCCAGCGAATTCCCTTGACACACACGTAACCATTCATCACAATAACTGCTGGAAGATTCCGGTTTGACGTAGCGCCAGCATCCCCGCTGGCGTTTTGCTTTTAAGTAGCACAGGCTTCAGCCTGTGTGCTTTTTCCAACCGCTCCAACAAGCCACGTCCAGAGACAGGTACACCAAGCGAGAACGGAAAAGCGCGACTCTTCGGAAGCCCGTTCCTATCGAAATCGAAAGGAGCCGTAAGCCCTCTAGAATCAACATTTGCGTGCCACGCTCCTAAGTGCGGCATCTAAAGAACTTACACAAACTCTAAGTCTTTTAAATGCAACACTTACGAAAAAGTGGGGGTTGCCCTCCGCACACCATCTCTGCCCAACCGCACAAGACAAAACAAAAGGCCCGGAAGCTTCGCTTCCGGGCCAAAATGACATTCTAGCGGAAAGTCTTACCCGAGCTTGATAATAATCATCAGAAAGGTGAACAAAACCAGTGTTTCCACGAACGCCAAGCTCAGGAGCATTGGTGTGAAAATGTTCTTCGCCGCTCCAGGGTTTCGTGCGATGCCTTCGAGCGCTGCGGCACCGATTTTTCCTTGGCCGAGACCGCAACCAAATGCCGCGATTCCCATACCGAACGACGCACCGATCCAGAGCGCGGCGTGGCTTTCTCCGGCGTTTGGACTAGTGCCCTGAGCGAACGCAGCAGGCGTCACAATCATCGCGACCACCAACACAAGCAACAACATGTTCCACTTCTTCATCACTGCCTCCTTATGAGTTGCCGCCAGGAGGTGGTTCCCGGACACCGTGCAGCCGGGCTCACACTGTAACGACAAATTGCCGGTAACCCTCGCCGGCAAATCTTGTCTAATGTTCCTCTGCCGTCGCTAGTCCAAGGTAAGACGCGGGCAAGACGGTGAAGATGATGGTCTGCACAAAAGCCACAAGCAAGTGCAGAGCGATGAAAGCGAGCGGGATCAGGGCAGGAAACACGCCGACGACAAATCCAGCTATGGGAGACTTCTCCCATACCGTTACGAAGACCTGCGCGAGAAGCCCGAGAAATAGGATGTAGATCATGTCGCTGGCAAAAATGTTGGCATAAAGACGAACGGTAAGAGACAGAAGACGAGCTAGCGTACTGATAAGCTCAACCGGGAATATCAGCCAGGCAATCCACCATTCCGTGCCGGCGGCAAACTGTTTGGCATAATGCACGGGACCCAAGTGCCGTATTCCCTGCCAGTTGAAATATACAAATATGATCGAGGCACACGCGAGCGGAACCGTCACGTTGCCCGTAGGGGCCGAAAACCACGGGAACAAGCTGAAAAGATTGGAGAAAAGGATAAAGATACTGATCGTCCCGATCAGATAGATAAACGAGCGCGCGTGCCGTCCTGCGCTTTCATCCAGAATGTCCCGGATGCCCAAGCCCATGGGATTCGTCAGAAGAAGTTCCGCGATCTGCTGCATCCCACCGGGCTTTTCGACGGAGAGGCGCGTTCTCAGGATCACCGCAAAAGTTGTGACCAGGGCGAGCACCAGGAATCCCATCACAACGTGCTGTGGGATGGGCATCTCCGGATTCTTCGACTGGATGTGCAACGCCTGCAACAACGTCAGGGCCATCGGGCCTAGGTGGTGGTTCACAAACAGAGTAATCGGACTGAGATGCTCTTCCATGGCTCATGCGCCCGAGAGGGCCCAGCTCCTTATCTATCAGCTTGCAAGATTTCCCACACACTTGCGGCTATTATGGCAGCGGCTAGCGCGCACAGCCCCAACACAATGCTCACAAGAGGAACGTGCAGATATTTAAAAATAACATACACGCTGAGGCCTATCAAGGCGTAGCGCAACAGCGCAGCCAGATAGGTAGCTGCGGATCCGCGGCGTTTTTCAGAGCCGGGCTGAGAGGAAGCCGCGGACGTCAGGGCCTCCACACCCCGCCTGAGCCAGCGAAAATTGAGCCAGCCCAGGCCGGACCCGAGCACGAGTCCCTCGGACCAGTCCCAGCGATGCAAAAAGGCGGCGACTAGGCCGGCAGCTATGCCGAAGAGTAGAGTGAGGTAGGCGACTCGGCGGACGGTTCTCTCGCCTACAAGGGGAGCAGCTAGGGGCTCGGGAGTTACGGTTGTCATCGCCAACGTACTAGTTTTTGGGTCGGAGTCGTCGGGCTATCTCCAGAATACCGGCGGCAAAGCCGAAACATCCGAACACGGTCATCAACCACGGCCCGGTGTGCAGCCATTTGTCGAGAAAATAGCCAATGAAACCGCCGAGCGCGACGGCACCAACGAACGTGAACGGAAGCTCCATGCCGACGACGGATTGTTGAACGAACTCGGCGGGCTTCTTGCCGGAAGAGTCGGGAGCGGAGGTGTCGGGCTTATTGTCCAAAGGCGTAGCGCGCGAAGCGCAGGAACGGTTCAGGATACAACCCCGCCGCTAGTGATACAAACACCGCGGCGGTCAGCGCTATGGTCTGGCCGCTGCTGATCGTCAGCGCCGGGACTTCAAGCGGCAGCGTTTCGCCCGGTAGCAACGCGCCAGCAGCCGGTTTTTTCCAGGCATGAGCCGCCACACGCCCGTAATAGTAAACCGAGAGCAGCGCGTTGACGACCGCGAACGCCGCCAGCTCCGGATGAGGATGAGCGAGCAGCGCTTTCACAAGATAATATTTCGCGACAAATCCCGCTGTCGGTGGGACTCCTGCCAGCGACATCATAAAAATGAGCAGGAGCAACGCAGCGACGCGGTTCCGCCAATAGAGGCCATCTAAATCGGTGAGTTGCATCGATCGCTCGCTGTCGCGGTCGACTAAAATCAAAATTCCAAACGCGCCGATGGTCATGAAAACGTGCACGCCGAGGTAGTACATCATCCCGCTGAAGGCGGCTTCGTTGCCGGCCACCAGGCCGAGCAAAATGAAACCCGTCTGCGCAACGGATCCATACGCGAGCAGCCGTTTCACGTCGCGCTGACGCAGCGCCGCGATGTTTCCCCACAAGAGCGATACGATCGCCGCACCGCCCCACACGTGAATCCATTTCTCATGGCCAAACACAAATAAAAACGAAAACAATCGCAGAAGCAAAGCAAAGCCAGCCGTCTTCGCGGCCGCGCTCAGAAACGCGGCAACAGGCGTCGCCGCGGAATCGTAGATGCCCGGCGCAAACCAATCAAACAGCCCGGCATCGATCAAGAAGAAGGTTCCGGCAGCGAGCAAAACCAGTGCTAGCCATGCGGGCCAAACGGTGAGTCCGCCGAACGCGACGCCGCTATCCGAACGCGTCTCAAGAATCGCTCCAATA
>DASXMM010000431.1:0-11249 GCA_036495665.1 Candidatus Acidiferrum sp.
CTTGGTGTCCTTGACCACGGAGAAGTCCGTATTCACGAAGTCCGGCCCGCGCAGCGCATCTCGCTGGATATCGCCGGGCGTGCAACTGCCAGGTATAACCGGATAGTTGTTCGACCCAGGCGTTGTCGGAATAGCGCTAAACGTGCAAGGAATCGCAAACGCCGCATTTGGAGTTGTAGCGCAATTGCCTACGGTCGGTGCCGTTCCCGTTGGCGTTCCGTTAAATGGCTCGCAGAGGACTTTGTTGTTGTAGAACTCGAAAGGATTCCCCGTCGGGCTCACCTTTTGTAGTTGATTCGGCCGCACCGTAAGCGTCGTGCCTGTCCCGGTGTTAATCGCAAGCAAAGGTGTGAGCGGGCTCCCGCTTTGCGCTTGCGAAACGATGCCCATCTGCCAGCCAGACACTAAGCGGTTCTTTTTAAACGGCAACTCATAGAAACCACTTACGACGAACCGGTTGCGCACGTCAAACTCCGACGGGCCATAATCCCCGCGCGGGTTATACGCGTTCTGCAGCGGAACTGCGTCGCCGGAGCTGACGGAACTATAGTCGAACGATTTCGAGTACGTATAAGAAGCCAGGAACTCGAAGCCGCGCGAGGTGTGCTTGTTCAGCGTCACCCACAGCGCATTGTAGTTCGAGTTTCCGGGGCTGGCGATCTGCGGAATGTTGCCGAAGGTGCACGCAGGATTCGGTGCCGCGCACTGCGCGGGCAAGATTGGGCTAGTCGACGGAAGCGTCAGAAACGGCCGTGCGGCTCCATAGAACCCGTTGGTGACCAAAGGCTGATTCACATTTTCCGAGATCTGCAGGTGCGTACCCTTCGACCCCACGTAGGCGACAGTCAACCCCATATCCGGAGTGAGCTGCCGCTCCACCGTCAGGTTCCAGTCCTGCGCGTACATATTGTCGAAATTCGGGTCGATCGCACTGGGTCCCAGGCTCACCCTCGTGATGGCCGCAGCCGGGTTCTCGAGCGTAATTCCCGTGGCAGCCACGTTGATCGGCAGTGCGAAGGGCGGATTGCCGCTCAATCCCGTAATGATATTCGTCGTTGGATCTTGCGTCAGGATGGCGTAGGAGGCCCGTACGGAAGTCTTGCCGTTCTTAAAGGGATCCCAAGCAAAGCCAATGCGAGGCTCGAAGTTCTTGTTGTTCGTGTGGAAGGGCTGGCTTGCAGGTATAAGCTCTCCCGTGGCCGTATCGAAGTTCGTAAAGCGGTTCTGGGATTCGGATGGCGTCGAGTTCCACTCATAGCGCAAACCGATATTGAACGTGAAGTTCGGCTTCCACTTGAAGCTGTCCTGCGCAAATCCGCCGTAGGAAGGCTCCAGGATTTTGTCGTTGCCTGCTCCCAGCAAAACGGTGAAATTGGAAGCGCTGTCAGCCAGAAAGTTGGCCAGCGTGGTGAACGAAAAGCTCCCGACGTTTTCCGCGATGTTGTTGTTGTAAGCCCGCCGGATTTCTCCTCCAAACGCAAAGGAATTACGCCCCTTCAGCCAGCTCAAGGTGTCATTCAGCACCACCGTCGTGTCACCCCTGCCCTGTGGTTCGCCAGTCGGTCCTCCAAAGGACATGGCTCCGGCAACGAGGATGTTAGGTATACCTACGCCGATAGGCGCACCGCCTGGAAGCGTTATATCGAAATTAGTCGGATCGAGTGCTGTCGGTGTGAAGAGCAGATGAATGCGGTTGTATCCCAGGCGAACCGAGTTGGTCAGTGACGGGCTGAAAACATGGTCTTCGTTCACGGTGACCAGGTCGCGCAATCCATCGCGTACATCGCCAAAACCCGGAAGGTTGGAGCCCTGCGTTGGCTCCTGCCGATGGTCCTTTTGAATCACGAAATAGCCGTGGAGTTGATCCTTGTCGGAAATTGTGTAGTCCAGATCGGCGGAGCCCTGGTTCAACGATACGTTCGCCGCCGTCGAACCGGTGAACAAATTGAAAGTGCTGGGAACACCCGGCGTGCCTGAGCCGACCAGGTTGGCTGGTGGAACCAATGTTGCCAGCAAGTCCTTCACGGCTGTCGAGGTCACTGTCGCAATCTGCGCTGGACTCGGAACCGTGCTCGAAAGCGCCAGCCCTTGCCGCTGCCGCAGTCCTTCGTAGGCCAGAAAGAAAAACAGCTTGTTCTTTTTAATTGGCCCGCCAAAGTCGCCGCCGAAGTCATTGCGCTTGAAGGGATTCTGGGCCAGTGGAGCGCCCGCGGAATTCACAGTCGGATTGAAAAAATTCCGCGCGTCCAGATCATTGTTGCGGAAAAATTCAAACGCCTCGCCGTGGAAGTCGTTCGTCCCCGTCCGCGTCGCCAGGTTCACAATCGCTCCGGCGTTCCTCCCGTACTGCGCGGGAAACGACGAGTTGTCGATCTTGTATTCCGCCAGCGTATCGATGGGCGGCTGAAACGTCACCTGGTTCTGAACCGGATCATTCAAGTTGATTCCATTGATCAGCCAGTTGGTCGTATCTTCGCGTTGCCCCGCGGTGTTGATGGCAAATGATCCTTGCCCGCGCAGGGGCGCAGTCAGGAATCCGTTCGCCGGAGGTGTCACCGTCCCCGGAGTCAGCAGACTCAGATCCACGAAGTGGCGTCCGTTCAACGGAATTTCCTGCACCGTCTTATCGTCGATCACCTGTCCGAGGCTCGTCGTCGTCGTTTCCACCGCCGCCGAATCCGCCGTGATCAAAACGCGTTCCGAAACCTGGCCCACTTTGAGCTGAATGTTTTGCGTGATGGCCGTCGCGACCTGCAGCTGCAGATTCTGGATTGCAGCCGTCTCGAAATTGGGTGCTGTCACTTCAATGCGGTAGCTACCGATGGGAAGGGACGGGAAAAGGTAAGCGCCCGTGCCGTCTGTCTGCGTCGTCGAGGCCACGTTCGTCGCCTGATTCGTGATGACAACTTTCGCGTTGGGTACTGCTGCTCCCGTCGGATCCGTCACCGTTCCGCTCAGCGACGAAGTGGACTGCGCCGATATTCCCACCGCGAGCCCGCAGATTAGAACGAGGAAAAAAGAGATGCGTGAAAAGACCCGTGCCGTCCTCCAGATAAGTGCTGAAGCAACTTCCATGATTATGATCCTCCCAAGTCGAGCGTATTTCGATGGATTGTCGTGAAGCTCTTTTGGAACTTGCTTGCGGTGCGGCAATAAGGCGGGGAAATACACCACAGAACAGGCACGAATTGACAAAACTGCGTCAACCGCGCTGACCCCCTCCCACAAAGAGCTTCCATACCCCAGAAGGTAGCTGGCAACTTGGGTACCAGACTTGTGACCTTCCGAAATTAAATTAAGCCATTGATTTCAATAACATACGAAATGACTACAAATTTGGAGGCCTTTGGCGGATGGCGGAATCCAAGTATTGGTAGGCTGCTACAAGAAACCGGAAGACGCTTCTATGTCTAAATCTATAATTTATGGGAGGTATTCGCTCTTAAGAGGTTATGGCGCGCACTTGGTGGGGAGCAGCAATTGCTCTCCTTCGAAAATCAAGTTGGCATTCTCGACGCCCGGGTTCGCGCGGGCGATGCAAGACCACAAGGCGCCATGCCCGAAGTGGCTTCGCGCGACGCTCCAAAGCGTATCTCCGGTGCGGATCGTAAGAGTAGAAACAGAGCTGCTGTCGTCCGTGCGCCGAGAGACGGGAATGGCCGCAGTGGGGGGAAGCTTGAGCTGGGCGCCGGCGCGGATCTGGTTTGGGTTGGCGATCCACGGATTCGCGGCAACCAGCTCCGGCCAGCGGCTGCCTCGGCCAAGAGTGTGTTGCGCCAGCTTCCAGAGAGAATCGCCGCTGCGAACCGTCACGTTGCTTTGCTTGGTGACGACCGTGGGCGTAGCAGAGGGTCTCGGTTGTACCGGGCGCAGCGTCTCGGCGGGGACGATGGGAGCAACCGGTTGCGCTGGCTGGATGAGCGATCCCAACGTTCCGGAGGGCGCGAAAATTTTGGGCGTCGCCGGAGCGACTATCCGGCGATGAGCGCGAAGCGTCGGACGAACTTCTTTGCTGAAGTCTGGATGAATTGTTGGTCGAATATTTTCGCGAACGGATGGTCGGACGTCGCGGCGAACATCGGGACGTTCAACATCGCGAAGGCTCGGGCGAATTTCGGGAAGGCGAACTTCTGGTTTCGCAGCTTCTGGATTGCGACGTTCTGGCCTGCGAACTTGCGGGACTGGGACGGCGAAGAAAGGATCGCGGCGAAAAACATTGGGCGGAATTTTGTGACGAAGAGCTGGTTGAGGCAGAGGACGAAGAAGCGGTTGCGCCGGAGAACGAAGAACTGGTTGAGCCGGCGGATGAACGGCGGGGCGCTCCGGTAAAATTGGAGACGCTAGAGCCGGAGTTGAGAAGAGAAGATGGAAGGGCTCGGACTGTTTTGGTTTCAGAGCTTGCAATTCTTTTTGCTTGCGAAGTTGGCGCGCGATTTCGCCGAGCGAAAGTTGCTGCGAATTCGCGTTGAGACTCGCCGGCGGATTTTGTGCCGGTGCGGGTGCGCAATTATTTTTCTGTGCGCATTCGTTTTTCTTTGCTTCCACTTCTGCGCGCCTGGCTTCGACTTGCGCGCGGTCTTCCGGAATCAGAATGTTGGGATGCTTGAGGTCTTCCTCAGTGTAGACATGCTTGGCGCGCTTTTGTAATTCCTGTTTGCGCGCGCGTTCCTGGCGAGCGGCTTCGGCGACGCTTTGATCTTGTTGATCCTGTGCGCGAGAAATGGACGCGCCAAACGTTGCGCAGGTGAAAATTAGAATTGCGGGAGCAATAGACCGACTGCGACGCGGGAGACGATTGGAAAGCAAGATTCTCCCCGAGCCCGTTCGACGCGGCTGGAGGGATACTGGGCCGTTAGGGGCAGTCAGCAGCATGGGCACACCGACTACGGGGGGACTCCGAGTAAGAAGGAGTGTATACGAAAAACGGGAGAATGGGAAAAGCTTTTCTCTTCAGGTCGCGAGGTCGTAAACCCTGCGGTGAACTCGTTTTACCCCTCCACGTGCGGCAAAAAGCGCGGCGCTTTGCGGAACTTGGTGGCCTGCTCAAAGGAATACGCCAGCTTGATCAAGACGGGCTCGCTCCAGGCGCGGCCGAAGAAAGAAATTCCCACCGGCAAGCCATAGCTGAAGCCCGCGGTGACATTGATGTTGGGATAGCCGGCTACGGCGGCAAATTCCGAGCTACCGCCGCCGAAGGAGTCGCCGTTCACGATATCTGTCAACCAAGCCGGACCGCCGGTGGGAGCGACGATAGCATCGAGCTTGTGCTTGTCCATCGCAGCGTCGATCCCTTGCTTGCCGGCGAGATCGTGATTTTTCGTGATCGCATCGACGTACTCCTGCGTCGTCAACGGACCTTTTTCTTGGGCCTTCAGGAAATTCTCCTGCCCGAAATAGGGCATTTCTTTCGCGGCATTTTTTTCGTTGAAGTCGATGACATCCTTGAGAGTTTTCACGGGAGTGTTCGGACCGAGCCAGGCGAGGTAGGCGTTCAAGTCGGCTTTGAGTTCGTACATGAATCCGAGGAATTCCGTTTCGCCGAACTTGCCGGACGTTTCGATTTCGACAGGATCGATTAGCGTGGCGCCTTGCTTCTTCATCACTTCGAGCGCGGACTCCATCAATTTGTCCACGGCTGGATTGAAGCCGAATGCTTTTCGCAGAACACCGATGCGCGCGCCACGCAAACCGTCGGCGTTTAAAAATTGCGTGTAGTCCGAAAAAGATTTTCCGCTGCTCGCGGGCGTTGCTTTGTCGCTGGCGTCGACTCCCGTCAACGCGCCGAGCAGAATTGCGGCGTCGCGCACGGTGCGGCACATCGGCCCCGCGGTATCTTGCGTGTGCGAGATGGGAATAATTCCGCTGCGGCTGAGGAGTCCGACAGTCGGCTTAATGCCGGCAAGGCCGTTCGCGGATGACGGGCAGACGATGGAGCCATCCGTTTCGGTTCCGATGCCGATCGCTGCGAGGTTGGCGGAAATTCCCGCGCCGGTTCCGGAACTCGAGCCACACGGATTGCGGTCGAGAGCGTAAGGGTTTTTGGTTTGGCCGCCGCGCCCGCTCCATCCGCTGATGGAGTGGTTCGAGCGAATGTTTGCCCACTCGCTCAAATTTGTTTTTCCGAGGATGACGGCGCCGGCGTCGCGGAGCTTCTGAGCGATGAAGGCGTCGCGCGGCGGCTTCGAGCCGACGAGGGCGAGCGAACCGGCGGTGGTCTGCATGCGGTCGGCGGTGGCGATGTTGTCTTTGATGAAAATGGGGATGCCGTGGAGCGGACCGCGGGGACCTTTTTCTTTGCGTTCTTTGTCGAGGGCTTCGGCAATTTGGAGGGCGTCGGGATTTGTTTCGATGACGCTGTTCACGCGGGGTCCGCTTTTGTCGATGGCGGCGATGCGCGCGAGGTACTTTTCGGCAATGGAACGGGCGGTGTACTTTCCGGACTTCATGGCGTCTTGCAATTCGCTGACGGTAATTTCGTCCAGCTCGAACGCGGGGACGGCGGCAGGTGCCGCCGGCTCGGAGCTTCGGCGGGTTGATGCGAATACCGGTTGCAGGACTGGAACGGCCGCTGCGGCTGCGCCGCCCAGCAAGGTGGCTTGCAGAAACTTGCGGCGACCGCTGGCCGGCGAGGGCGGTTTCGCGTCTGAACTGCCTTCGGCATTCGATGGGCGTGACCTCTGGCTTGCTGAATTGTCTTTCGTGTCCTTGTTCACTTTCGATTCCCCCGTCTCGCGGCGTGCCGCCGAAGAGGAGAGATAGTACGCTAACCGCACCGTTTCGTGTGGTCAAAGTCTTGAATCGAAGATGCCGCCCTAAAGGGCGGCACCTACACAGACTTTCAGGAGCGGAGGCGTGCGTACCTTTGCGTTGCCTCGAAGCGTTCTGCTGGAGTTGGCTCGGTGTTGGGTCTTGCGGCGGATTCCGGTTCGGGCGAGGTGTTGGCGGCTGATTGTGGCGCGGCGGCGGGTTGAGGGTCGTCGCGGCGGGGGGAGTGCCAGAAGGCTTGTGGGGGTTCTTCGTCAGCTTGGCTGTCCATGATGACGACGGTGCGGAGGATGAGGCTAAGGGCGTAGGAGATGACGGCGGCGCGGCGGGAGGAGATGCGTCCCTGGGCGACGAGGGTGACGACGTTGGAGAGGGCCTTGTTGATGTTCTCGGCGTCGTTGAAGACGGACTCCTCGTCGACGAAGATATCGTCCCTCAGGTCGGTGGAGTCGTCGAGTGCATTGGTGTTTTTGGCGCGGGCGGCGTGACGGGAACAGAGCACAGTGGCCGGGTCTTGCACCGGTAGGCGGCAGCGGCGGCCAGTGTTGGTGCGGCCCTGGCATCGGGCGCGAGCTTTTGGAGTTGCGGATTCTGGTGATGTGGTCGTTTGCGTTTGTTGAGTTTGTGACTGTTGGATTTGCGGTTCCATTTTGGTCCTCGATTCTAGATTTTGGTGCATGGGTACCCCCCACCCCCCTATGTGCACGAAAGAGTGCGCAATCCCATGAACGAAATAGGTTTACGGGAAATCCTGCGTGCACGGAGGGACGCGATTGGGATTGCCTGGTATCGCCCGATTGGGTGCTTGCCGTTCTGTAGGGCACCAGACCGCAGGGTTACGCGGACTGCGCCCCTTCGAGGCTCAGGGTAAACCTGCTCTACATTTTTACGTCTTACATTTTACGTTTCGGAATGGTTAGGGAGTCGACGCGGAAGTCTACAGGGCCAATATTATCGCAGCTATGATAACTTGTCAAGTCTTTTCTTGTTTGGTACTCATTCGAACGACGGGTGAGTGGGTGCAAGTGTTTGATGCGACTGGAGATGGGCCAAATCGTACGGGCAAGACATTACACGGAGTTCTCTGGGGAAACAGAGGGCGCGGAGAAGGAAGGACGGCTACTTTAGTTCGATTTCTATGATTTGGCCGTTGGTGGTTCCGGCGTTGGCCAGGGTGTGGGTTACGTTTGCGTCGACCCAATGGAATTCGCCGCGCTTTACTTCCTGGGTGAGGGTTTGGCCATCCGCGCCGGTCATCTTCAAGGTTAGATCCGTGGTGGCGAGTATCAGGTAGGGGCGGGAGTGCGTGTGCATTTCGGAGGTTAAGCCGGCGGCGAGCGGCCAATTGTAAATGCGAGCGCTGGGATTTTCCGCGGCTACGGGGGCCGCGGTGGCGGCGAGAGGAGTGTGGGGCCGGTCGAGAATTTCGACATCGATGACGTCGTACGGTTCCGTGCCCATGTTGTGGACGCGGTGGGTGTACTCGGTCCCTTCCAGGGCTATGGCTGAAAAAGTTCCGGGCGAGGTGGGGGAGGGAGCGCCCTCAGGCTCGCCGAGTTTTTGCTGGGTGATCGAGGTGGAGGAAAGATTGACGGCGACGCGGTCGTGTTGGTGGGTGTGGTAGAGGGTGCGTTGGCCGGCGGGCAAAACGAGGTGCATCACAACGATGGATTCATTCTTTAGGACGACGTGATGTAGAGGCTCCTTCTCCACCGGAACCGGAGCGACCGCGTCCTGCGCCCAAAAGGCAATGCATACGAAAAACAGCGTCGAGCAACAAGTCTTCGTCAGCATTTGGGGACTCCATCGTAAAAGGCTAGATCGTATCCTATCTTAGTCGGTCCCAGTACCCACATGTCCAGTTTCCGCGTTAATCAGGCACTGAAGTGGATCAGGATTGCCGCAATTTGCCTCGGCCAGATCTTTTCAAAATAGGACCTTGATGATGCGCAGGAGGAGCTCTTCCGCAGGAAAAATCGTGAGTAATAGAGGTACCAGGGGGGCTGCGGTGGCAGCAGCGAGACGGGTGATGTCGTCGAGTCCGAAAGGGACCGGGCGCATGTCGCGGACAAGAGCATAACTATTGCCGAGATCAGCGAGCGACTGAATATCAGCAGCGCCAAGGAGTTCTTCGGATGTGTGATCACGTACGACCCACTTCCGCTCAAAGCTTTCAACATAACGCTGAGCGAGCAGCCCGTAATCGGCCAATCCCTTTCTCCTTGCATTTGCCAGCTGCGGGGTGAACATCAAAAGGGGGCCGAGAATAGCCAGGACAAAGAAAACCACGAATCCTCCGATCTGTAACTTGAAGGACAACAGGCTTTCCCCTCGGTACAAAACTCGACTGGCAACCACACCCGCGAGCATGGCGCCCTGAGCAAAGAGAATCGGGCCGAACGAGTACGAGCTTTTTCCCAGGAATGAAAGGCCCGCGCACCGGTCGGGATGAGTGGGAATCAGATGCAGATCCATTCTGGAAACCTGCCAGAGAAAGCGAAACCAAATAAAAAGCCTGAAGTACCACCGGAGAAGGATGAACTGGACGATCGGAATGCTCACGAATACATACCAGTAGCCAGCGGGAGTCAGATTCCAGCGTCCGCCCGGGTTGGCATACCACGTCGATGTGGTCAGTCCGACCCGACTATTCCATATCCATATTCCCAAAGTGTAGACAACCAGCAGAAGCCCAAGCTCGATCGGGATGGAGTTGCGCATCCGGATGGCGGACTCAATGGCATTGTCAAAGCGAGGCAGCTCTTGGGGCCGAACGATTTGTCGTTCCACGAAACGGCGAACCACGATGCCTGTCCGCAGATGAACGAGCAATTCGCCTCCGATTAGGATCGGAAGAGCAACAAGGAATCTGGCATGCACTTCAATGTCCTGCAGAAAGGATAGTCGTGCGCCCCCGTGCGGCGAGGTGAACATCGAGAGCAGCAAAAGAGGTAGCCATACGAAGAGTGTGATGATGATGACTCGACGCCGCAGGAGCTCCCCGTGATCTCCTTCCAGATGGGCCCTTCGGAAGAACTGGAATGTCGGGCCACCCAGCACCAGGGAGAAATCATGTTGTTGTTCGACGAAGCCTGGCACGAAGTTTTCCGCGCCATAGGCGCTAATCGCAACGGAAGCGTAAACGGCCTGCGATGAGTTGTACTTCAAAATCGGCAGTCGTCATACTGTCAAAACTTGCAGCTGACAAGGGAGCGGGGTGGCGGCACACTGCGGCGTATGCGACTAACTATTTTCTGTCTTATAGCGTCTGCTCTGCTAGCACCTGCGATACGAGGTCAGGCTAATCCGGGGGTTCCTGTGTTCGAGGTTACACCCGTGGAAAGCAAGGTCAGTTTCGACGTGGAGGCGTCGGTCGATATCAAAGGTAAGTTCGACAAATGGAAGGCGACCCTGACTTTTGCGTCCACGGATGTTTCGACAGGCGTATTGGACATCGAGATTCAGGCTGACAGCGTGGACACCGGAAGTGGCATGAAAAACGGCAAGCTGAAGGGCAAGAATTTCTTCGATGTCAAAAATAATCCGCTGATCACGTTTAAGTCGACGAAGATAGTACAGGCCGGTCCCGATACTTTTGAAGTGGATGGGAACTTTACGATACGCGGAGTGACCAAAGCCGAGAAGCTGACGCTCACCGTTACCGGTGCTGGGACAGAGGAGTCCGGCACGATTCAGGGGATGATGGCATTCGACCGTAAGCAGTACGGGATGAACAGCGGCATTCCCTTCATTAAGATCGCCGACCGGGTGGAGGTGAGTGTCAATCTCAAAGCCAAGCGAGTCGGCGGACCTCCAGTGGCCCTGAAGCACTAGCCACGCGAGCTTCGCGATTTTCGTCGCACCTCGTTTCGCGGGAGAATGATGACTTCAACCAACACAGTAACTCCCGATACCGCACCCGGACATCTGGGTTAGCTGCATTTCTTTGTTGGCAAAAGAAACTACCGTCATGAATAAACGGCTGTTCTTCCTCTGCCTGGTTCTAGCCGTTCTACACGTCCCTGACCGAGCATGCGGCCAGTTCAATGATCCGCGCGCGTATGAAAACACGCCCGTAGGGACGAACCAGCTGGAACTTGGCTATACGTACGTGCACGCCAACGCCTCGCTGGATACGTCGCTCGTTGTCGCGGGCGCAAAATTTAACGTCAATCAAGGAATCATCGACTACACGCGCTACTTCGGCTTCTTTCACCATTTGATGTGGGTCGAAGCGCGTGTCCCAGTTGCTGGCCTGAGCGGCTCCATTAGTGGCACGAACATCCAGGGCTCGACCACGGGCGCGGGCGACTCCAGCTATGCGTTCGGTATGTTGCTGAAAGGCGGTCCGGCCATTTCAGAAGAACAGTTCAAGCTATACCAGCCTACTACTACTCTGGGTCTGAGCCTGACAATGACCGCACCTACGGGCTCCTATCAATCGAGCAAAATTCTCAACATCGGCTCCGATCGCTGGTCGTTCA
>DASXMM010000432.1:0-23080 GCA_036495665.1 Candidatus Acidiferrum sp.
CTGCAGTCACGGATTGGCTAGTGGGCTGCGTGGTAATCGACGGTGCCACGGCGCTGGCAGTGACCGTGAGCGTGGCTGCGGAACTGGTGACGCTTCCGGCCGTATTACCGACGACCACGGTGAACTGCGCGCCGCTATCGGAGGTTGCCGTGGCGGGTGTGGTGTAGCTGGATGAAATGGCACCAGAGACAGCAACGCCGTTCTTCTTCCACTGATAGCTCAAAGGAGCCGTACCGGTAGCTGAGACCGAAAAGGGGGCCGTCTGGCCTGCAGTCACGGATTGGCTAGTGGGCTGCGTGGTAATCGACGGTGCCACGGCGCTGGCAGTGACCGTGAGCGTGGCTGCGGAACTGGTGACGCTTCCGGCCGTATTACCGACGACCACGGTGAACTGCGCGCCGCTGTCGGAGGTTGCCGTGGCGGGTGTGGTGTAGCTGGATGAAATGGCACCAGAGACAGCCACGCCGTTCTTCTTCCACTGATAGCTCAAAGGAGCTGTGCCGGTAGCAACGACAGAGAACGAAGCGGTCTGCCCAACAACAAGGGTCTGGCTCGTTGGCTGCGTCGTGATCGACGGGGCCGTCGCAACCGTAGCGACAGTCAGGCTAGCAGAGCTGCTCGTAGCGCTGCCAGCCGAGTTGCTGACCGTGACATTGAACTGTGCTCCGTTGTCGGAGCTATTTGTGGCGGGGGTAGTGTAGGTGGATGCGCTCGCGCCACTGATGACGACACTGTTTCTCTTCCATTGATAAGTCAGAGGAGCCGTGCCCGTCGCCGTCACGGAGAAAGTAGCCGTCTGGCCTGAGGTGATTGTCTGACTTGCTGGCTGTGTGGCGATCGACGGCGCAACCGGCGCAGGGCTGTTGTTGCTCCCCGAAACCACTCCTGCGCATCCTGAATTCAAGAGCGCAAGAAGCACCGCGACTGAAGCCAGAGCCCAACGAATCATTGTGCGTCTCTTTCACCACAGCTCCTCCGGCGTAAAACTCTTCTGTATCGAATTGGAACAGTCAACCGGAGGTGCAGGTTCTAGCCAGTCGGTTCCGAACAACACGGCAGGCTGTATGAGCGACGTTAGACGGGATAGCAGGAGGCTCACAACTGCTCGGAGGGACAGAAATCGGACGATGAGGTTTTGCCCGGCAGGGGCTGTCAGTCCGAGTCCTACAGCGTCAAACGTATAGCGGTGCCTTGTAACGTGCTGAATCTAAGGGGGATATTTACGACTTGAAATCGCGGGAAAGGGAAGAGGCGAAAAGAAGGACAGTGGCTACTATCTACCTAAGGATACCTCGAAGGTTAACGAACAGAAGAAAAGTACGGCCGCAGCGAGATTGGCTTCCTTCGCCAAAATATTTTTGGTATGCGACCTGAGAGCCCTGCGGCGTCAAATACTCATAGGCCGCAATCTCGACGCGCAAGCGAAACACCAGCGCGCATTAGGCACTGGCGACTGCCCCGGAAACCTTGGAAAGTTGCTGGGGCACGAATTGTGCGGTTACGGTTTCTTCGGGTTGTCCGAAGCTGTAGTACTCAAAGCCGTATTCCGTCATCACCTTGGGTTCGAGCAGATTGCGGCCATCGATTACAATCGGCCTAGCCATCACGTTGGAGACGCGCCCCCAGTCAAGGTGACGGAACTCCTCCCACTCAGTGAGAATTAAAAGGGCGTCAGTATCCTTAGCTGCTTCATAAGAATCACGGCAGCAATGCAGCTGTGGAAAGATCGCGACGGTTTTGTCCATCGCCTCTTGGTCGTAAGCGCGCACGTTGGCTCCTTCAGCCAGCAGAATGCGAATGACTTCCAGCGAGGGCGCATAGCGGATGTCGTCCGTGTTGGCTTTGAACGCCAGACCCAGTATGCCCACTCGCTTGCCCTTTATTACCCAGAGGGCCTTCCGAATTTTCTCAACAAAGAGATCGATGCGACGCTTGTTCACCCGCTCGGCCTCCTTCAACATGCTAAAGTCGGCACCGGAGCGCTCCGCCAACTGAATAAAAGCCTGGATATCCTTGGGCAGGCAGAAACCGCCGAAACCAAGTCCGGCCTCCAGAAAACGCGGCCCGATACGCGGATCCAAGCCCATCGCCCGCGTCACTTCTTTGATGTCGGCCCCGACTTTCTCACACAAATCAGAGATCATATTGGCGTAGGAAATCTTCATGGCCAAGAAGGAATTTGAAGCGTGCTTGATAAGCTCGGCGCTATTCATAGTCGTGATTAAGAGTTCCGGTGATTTTGTTGGCGGACACGCGCCCAAATGTAGCGGACAGCGGAAGCGTCTTTCCAGGATGGGGCGGTAAATCTCGCGAAGCTGCTTTTCGGTCGCCTCTTCCTCCACTCCCAAGACGATGCGGTCGGGATGCAGAAAATCCTCCACGGCCGTGCCTTCCCGCAGAAATTCTGGGTTGGATGCCACGCGAAACTCTGCTCCGCCGCCACGGTGGTAGAGTCCGAGCACACGCTTCAATTGCTGTCCTGTTTGTGCTGGAACAGTGCTCTTTTCTACGACGAGCTTCGAGGTAAGCGTTTCCGAAGCGATCAGTCGCGCCACGTTATCGATCGCTGAAAGATCGGCCTCGCCGTTCCCAAGCGGCGGCGTGCCCACGCAAATGAAAATGGCTTCGCTCGCCCTCACTGCTTCGGCAGCATTGCTCGTAAAGGAGAGATTCTGGGATCGGCAATTTGCGGCCAGCAAGGCATCGAGGTATGGCTCGTAGATAGGCACGACACCGGACTTCAACGCGGCGATCCGTACGGGATCGTTATCAGTGCACACAACTTGATGCCCAGCCTCGGCGAGACATGCGCCCGTTACCAACCCCACATAGCCGCAACCAATCATCGAAATTCGCAATTTGGACCTCCCCATTTCATTCTTCGAGAAGCCTTCGTTCGACCCCCGGAGCAAACCTTACGCACCGCTGATTGCAAATTGGCGGACGGCGAGAGCAACTTCCCCCCTTGAAGACTAGCGCCAAGGGCAAGGGATGCGTGGCGGTGACCTCCTCGTAGCATCGGAGCCAGCTGTCCTATTCGCGCCCTGCTCGACCGCCGTCCATGGAGAACCCTACCCGCTCCATTTCCTTGCTACAATCCGGTCGAAACCTCAAATGTGGAGCCAGTGAATCCCCGACGAATTGGTTTTGCTTGCGCAGAGGTGAGCGGGCTTCTCCCGGCACCTCGCCGCACTCGCCCGGTTGCCCCAGCTTGCCCTTGGGTGCGTTTGTGCAGGGAGCTGAGCGTCCGTTGAGCTAGCCCATGATCGACTTAAGAAGACGCTTGCTGGTTGCGTAAGCCCAGAGAGGTAGATCGGAGAGTCCCGGCAGCGGGTCGTCCCACGAAAAGAGGGCAGACTCTAGTGGGCCGCGAATCGAGCGCAGGTAGTCGCGCCAGGACAGCCGACCTGCCACTATCTCCTCAATCGCCACTCGCAAGTCTGCACTTAGGTGCACCCAACGCTCGCCCGCCCGGCCGCGTAGTTGGGGGACCGGTTCACCTCTGGCAAGCAGCCAAAGAAGATACGGGAAATCGACGCCGGCCCGTCTGCAAAGTGTGTGCCAGCCCCAGACTCGCGGATTGATATCGAGAACCTTGAATCGACCATCCCGTGGATCTCTCTTGAACTCTACTTCCGCAAGGCCATGGAATCGTACCGCGGACAGCAGACGTTCCGCGGGCTCGATAATTTCTGGCACATCAACCGTCTCAACATACGTGCTCAGTTGGCCGAAATCCTTGGGAAATTGACGAGTGCGTCGTGCCACAACCGAGGCCAACGAACATCCGTGACTACAAAGAGCTGCGTAGGAGAACTGAGCTTCTCCTCCTCCCGGCACGATTTCCTGCACAATCAAGTCTTCGCGGGGGAGGAGCGCACCAGCCTGGTCGTAGCGCGCAAGCAAAGAGTCGCGATTCTCGGCGAGCCAGGCCTTCGGCATGGAGAGATTGCTCGGTCGCAAACGCACGGCCGGTTTGAGGATAACCGGGAAGGGGCAATCGATTGCCGCCAAGTGCTCCTTGCTCAACGGAGAGACGGTCCACGGCTGATGAATACCCAAGTTGTCCGCGAGTTGATGCAGCAGTCGTTTGTCACAGGCCCAGCGTAGCGACTCCCAAGGAGGAACCGTTACGCGATACCCTCTCGCAAGTGCCTCGTAGTGTCCTGACGCCAAGCCGACCGTATAGTCGTCCGTGGGAACTAACAGCCATCCATCGAGACCACATTTGGCACTGACGTCGAGGAGGAACTCGATCTTTCCTCGGTCGGTGCGATCAGGCCACGGCACTGTGCGAGCAGCATACCGGGAGGCTGCTGCGACCAGATGGCCGCCCTGCTTGACGACCCAGACTGGAATCCCGCGGCGTCCCAGGCTTCTTACCACTCCGAGCGCTCGATAGTCCGCGCCCATCACTACAGCACCGGGAATGGCGGAGGCGCTGGCTGCGTTGCTCGTCGAGTGTTCGATCAGAGTCGGAATTGTAGCGGGGGCCGCCAATTTTTTTATGAGCCTCTGCTCGATCGCACTCTTCCCAGAATCCCACGCGTCACCGCTAATGAGGCGAACTCCGCGCCCGCGACAAATCGCATCAGTGGACCAAAACTCCAGGCTGCGGGAGCGCCGAGGAAGTGCAACCCAGCAACGGATGATTGGAATCCGGCATCAAGTTGCGGATAGCCACCGATTCGGTGGACCATTTGAAGGAGTTCGCTTGCGAGAAAAGGGTAGCGCGCGACGTCCACGCGGTAGCCAGTTGCCAGAAGCACGTGGTCGACATGCCGCTGCGTGCCGTCGCTCAAGTCGAGAGTTACGCACCCGCCACTCGACGAGGCCGAAGTCACCCTGCGCCCTGTCGTCAAGCGGACCGGTTCGCACCGCTGATGTAGCCATGCCGCTCCAGCAGGCCGGATGGCGCGCTTCCCGAGGCGATTTTGCATGGAACGAGGCAAGAGTCTGAACAAATTGGGCCGCGCCACCAGGTGACTGAGCCCGGCTTGTCCCACATCGGGAGGTGCGTATAACAGTCTCGCGACCGGGCGAAAAGTATGAAACCATTTTTGGCGCCAGAGCCAGCGCACCATTGGTGCACGGACCAGCACCTCGACGTCGGCTCCCGTCTCGTTCATCAGTGCAGCCGATTCTAGCGCGCTCTGTCCCCCGCCAATCACGGCCACCTTTTTCCCGGCGAAGGCGTTCAGATCACTGTGGTCGCAAGCATGCGAAGCCAGCTCGGACGGAATTCGCTGGAACTCCCTGGGACGCCACGCAAACGGTTCAATCCCAGCCGCGATAATGACGCGCCGTGCCTTCCAAATTTCCCCGTCTTCCATGGTAAGTCGAAACCCCGCCCCATTTTTCTCCACGCGTTCGACTCTCCTCGGATCCGGGTCAGGCGCGGCTTGCGATTGAAACCAGCGGCAATAATCGGTGAAGCGATGAAGCGGCAACGGAGCGGTGATCTTGTTTCCGCTCGTTGCCTGGTAGGCTTGAAGTGTGAGAGAGCGAGAGGGATCGGAGAGGTGTGATCCCGCCAGCGGAGAGCGAAGCAGCATCCCCTTCGGCATGTGCCGCTCCCAAAAAGACATCGGCTCCCCGAAAACACGGATGTCCAGTCCGTTCGCGGCTCGGAGATGTGCTGCCGCCGACAAACCGTACGGACCAGCCCCTATAATAGCTACGTCAGATGTCGCCATGGCGTTTCACTCAAATCACCCTCTCCCGTAACGCATTTCCTCAACTCACATAAAAAATAGCCATTCGCCTCACGACTCTCTTCGCCGCGAATAGAGGCGCAACCGATCGTCGAATGAAACCTACCGCTCTTCGAATGTGGGGTCAATCCGGTACCTAACGGAATGGAGGATCAGGAAATCCCTGAGAAGCAGAGTCTGTGAATACGCACTCGAACTGTTGCGGGGAACTTGGGACCTCGCTCTTAGCATGATGCTCCCACTGGACCGCTGCTCTGATCCTCGATACGTAATTCAACCCACGCTTCCTTCGAACGTACTTGGCCAATTGACGCCCTCTCCGTGGAACTGCAATCCGACTCCGAAGTGTCCATCGGGTAGCCGCTGACAGTAAACAACTCGTGCAACGGTTCGCAGATCGCCTACGAGCGATCTAATCATCAGTCGTTCATTCAGCTCTACGGCGTGTTGAGTCAGGACTCGTATTCCCAGCGAACACACATTCTCCGTAGTCGTTCGCTCGTTCGAGCTCGGATACTGAAGACGCGCTATCTCGACCGGGACAGCCAGCCGAATCCGTTTTTCAAGTCTTCCTGACCTCACGGGCATTTGTAGAATAACCCTCCCGGCCGTTCTCAGTTCCTCAGTTCCTCAGTTCTCGGTCGCCAGACCGGGCGGGCGGTGCCGAGAAGTTGCAAGAACCAACAGAAATTCATCGACGACGATCCTCTAACGTTCCACGCTGCCTATTGAGATTGAATTCTCGCCTCCCTCTCGAGCAGCGGCAAAGATCGTCGCTTCTTTTGCTTGTACATAGCTTCGTCGGCCTTCGCCATTAATTCTCCAATCGATGTGCGGCTGCCCGAATCGAAACGTGCCAGGCCTAGACTGAGAGAAATTTCGTAGCTGGATTCTTTGGCACAGATTGATTTCAAGCTCTCGAAAAGTCGAGCCTTGATGGTAGCCTCGCTGTGTCCGGATGCTTCGATCGCAAGTACAGCGAACTCATCTCCGCCCAGGCGAGCAACAACGTCTGAATCTCGAAATGTCCGTTCCAGGATTTCGGCTGTACGCTTTAGCGCAAGATCGCCCTCAAGATGGCCGAACGAATCGTTAATGTGCTTCAAGCGGTCCACATCCATTACAAACAGCAACATCCCACGGCCGGACCGTCGCCCAAGTTTCAATTGGCGTTCTGCCAGGGCCATGAAACCGCGACGGTTATACAAGCCTGTCAGCTCGTCGGTCAGGGCCAGATTGCCCAGCTCTGCCTGCAACATATACTGTTTGGCGGCGCAACGCACCGCGCGCATCAGAAGCCCACTGACGTGTTGGTTCTGAGAGTCACTGAGCAATGTGCCGTGCGACTTTGTGCGGACGTCTTGCAACAAACTGGCGAGTTCTCGATTCGCTTGCGAAAGAAGGCCCTCGAAAAGACAATTCCTCTCTCTGTCTGGCAATCGGCGTATAGAACTGCGGCGGAGTATTGGTTGGGAATCCACTGACATGCTCAGGATTGCGACATCAGACGGATCGTATTCCGAATTGAAGCCTGCGTGCCGCTTCCGTGTGTGCCTGTTAAGCTTTAACCTATTGGATCCCATAAGCATTTGCGCGCGTCCTTGAGTTTGCGTCCTTGAGCTACGAACGATCCCTGGCTGCTATCTCCCTTTCTCCCGACAAAGTCACTTGCGCGGATGGCATTCTGGCCGGCCTACCCTCTAATTTGGCCCGCAACATGCCCGCACCTCCCAGCAATGAAAAGCGCTGCGCAACATTTCCTGCCACCTGGATATCGTTTAGGACTCTGCGACGCAGCAATCCTTTCCAAAAGGAGGGAGAAAGTAGCCGCGCGCGCCCATGCCTTAGTGTGACAAAATTCGTATACATACGAAGTAAGACCATTGTTGTCCTTCGGCGTTCGGATTCGCCAATTTGACCATCACGAATTCCAATCCTCGTTCCTCGCGTTGTCCGCCCAATCGCTTGCTTCACCTAATCCTCCAACACCTTAAGTTCGGCCCGCCTCCAAGTCAGTGCAGTTCGGTGTGGTTGAGGTGGGAGCCTGACTTCGGAGGTGGGCCGCTCCCTGCAGAGCAAGATATTCCGTCGTGAAAATAAGGCAATCGGGTGAATCACCCAACCTCTAAGGGAATAATCATGGAAAGATTTCGAAGGATTGGCCTGAGGCCGCCTCCTCAGGGCTGGATCAAACCGTGGCGAATGGCGTACATCACTAGACTCGCTATTTCGTGGATATCGAGTTTCTTCATCAGTCTCGACCTATGCGATTCTGCAGTCTTTACGCTGATTCCCAGGTGCCGGGCCACATCTTTCGTTGACTTTCCTTCTCCAACCAATTGAAGAACCTGCCGCTCGCGACCTGAAAGGGGATCGGTCGACTCATGTCTATTAGATCGATAAGCATCAGCAACGATGCTCGAAATGCACGGGCTTAGATATACGGAGCCACGACAGACTTCTCGTATCGCGTGCACGAGATCGTCTGCTGCTTGGCTCTTCAACACATATCCCCTGACCCCCGCGCGCAAAGATTCTGTAACATATTGATGCTCGTCGTGTTGCGTAAGAAGAATTACCTTGGTTTTCGGCGACGATCTTTTCAATTCTCGGGCCGTGTCGACGCCATTCAAAAGAGGCATGCTTATGTCAATGATGGCGACGTCAGGTTGGGTCTTTTCCACCGAGCGAATTGTTTCATGTCCGTCCGACGCTTCGGACACTACTTGAAATCCTTGTTTCTCCAGCAATGCTTTTAGCCCCTGACGAATCAGGGCGTGATCATCGGCAAGAAGAACGCGGGTGGGCATGGTATCGAGCGTTACGCAGAGAGTATGAAGTTCCGGCGCTATCAGACAATCGGGTGATTCCCTTTTATTTCTCTGAGGTGGATACCTGACTAGTCGGGGGACAGACGGAGAAGACGTTCTCACAGCAATTCTGTATCCGACTGAAACTGTGGAACTTGCCGTGAGTCTCCGGAAGGAAGGCCAGCAGCCCCCATCCAGATCCACCATTCGTGGCCAAGATGCATACGAAGATGGATATAGAATCGAGTCGATGAACCAACTGGCTCAACCTCTTTTTCGCTCGGTTGGGCCAGAGATCGACGCCTTCCTCGTCCCCGATGCGGCAGCCGGCGACAGTAAGCGCCAAGGAGCCTTCGAGCGCGAATGAATTCTGAACGCCGACATGCCCATAGAGAGAGGCCGAAAGAACTCTCCTATATCCAATTTGAACCGGGAGGCGGCGGAATCGTTTTGAATGCCTCCAACCAAGGTCTTGCGTTCCAGGCCTCGGCTGCGCTCCGACGAAATGGGCCAATTCAGCTTTGCGTTTCGCCCAATCCCATGGCGCAGATCAAACTGACCGCTGAGATCGCCTGGATGGACGAAACGCAAAAGTCTGGAGGCTTACGATTTACGGAACTTAGGGCTGACGCTAGGAATCAAATTCTTCAATGGTTGACACAAACTAGTCAATCGCAGACTTCGGCTGAAGAGTTCACGGTTTCATCTTGCCCACTCGTGGAAGAGACTGACCATCGCCTATTCACCGGGAGTTTATCTCTGGGCAACGGAACTCCGCACCCGCTATCGTCCGCTGCCGACAGTGCCATGTTAACTGGATCACATTCTGCGAATTTAGTGGCTCCTCGAATTTGGGGTGCCCCAGCAAGATTACGCCTACCGCCGCTAATCTCACTAGGTAGGCAAAAGCCCATTCCCCAGCCGCAGCTTCTGATTGGCCTCGCTATCGGGTCTCTAATCCTCGTGTTAGCGTTCATGACAATCTTTTTCTCGCGAGCCTTCCGTCAGGAAATCGGCAACTCACTCGTCCGCATTGGCGAGAAACTCAAAGGCAATCATAATGCTCAGCCTGATCGTCCTTCGCCGATGCCGATGCCGATGCCGATACCGGTACCGGAATCGATACCCGTCCAGATCTCCAAACAGACATCGGTGAGCCCGCCTTCCGTCGCCAATCCGGTTCCAGCGAGTCCCGCGAAGGAGTCTTTGGATCAGGTCGGCCCCGACGCGTCCATTCAAATAACTCAGGGGACGACGGATTCCGCGACTCGCTCTGAGGATCGCCAGCACTCCCGACAAAACACTGCAGATGCACGTGCGAGGAGAGGCCGCAGCGCTCGCGCACGGCAGCTCTGGTCTGCGTTAGGAGCAGGAGATAGTTCGGCCGAGGTTCCACTGGCACAGCTTTATCTGACGGGCGACGGCGTCCCAAAAAACTGCGAGCAGGCCCGGGTCCTGCTGAGGGCGGCAGCGAAAAACGGCAATATCGACGCTCTGCGGCAGTTGCGGCAACTCAAAACGAGCTCTTGCCGATAACGTCGAGATCATCTCGGACACATAGAGCCGTGAGACTCGAGGGGCGAATGGCGGTGATGGTTCCGCCCTGGTACCGGCCTTAGGGAAACACTTAGTTCGACTGGCGAGTCGGGCCCATTGTCAGCCCGGGGGCGAGCTTGTCCGATGGGAGCTATGTGGATGCCGCGGGTAGTTGCCCAAGAGGGTTTCGGAGGGTAATGATGATCGGTTTGTCGCCCAAGCCCGGGAATAAAAGTTCGAGATCGCCGCTTGCCCCGATTTCTTTGCGAAACTCACCGAATTCGTTGGTCGTGGTTTGTTCGACGGGGCCATGCAGGTTCGAGATAGCGATACGCACATTGCATCCGGCCAGTCCGGGTTGTCTCGTATCCACAACCTGGCCACTAACCACAAGGGTGTTGCCGTCCGAACTAGTTTCGATCTGCAGATCGATCTGATAGGGATCCGCGCGATAAAGCACATGTCTGACCGATTTGCCGGACGTCCGCGCGCCCTCAAATGCCGGTTGCAGGAAGCTATCGAACAACATCTCCGCCAACCGGAAGGCGCCCTTGCGCTTCAGCGCCAACTTCGACGAGGCGAACGCAAATTGCGAGCGCCGGACCGTGTCGAGCGAGGGCTGGTAGTTTTTCTCTGCACTCGCGACGTGGCGCACGTGGCGCCACAAAGTGCGCGTCTGGTTGCAGGTTTCGCACCCCTGCGTCAGGTGGCGTTCCATATTCTGCCGCGCCTCACCCGAGACGACTTCATTTACAAAATCAATCCACTGCCCGGTTGAGAAGTGCTTCATCGAGTTCCCCCCGATTAACCAGTCGCCACCTTCCTGTTAATCGCTTGCAGCACAGACTCCGCGCCCAGTAATTACGGGGAATTTCAAAGGCAAAAAATATAGCCGCTACGAACCGTCCAGGCTCTAATCATCAGAGCTTACCAACGAGCGCAAACGGCGCCCAAAAGTATGCGTGGGGCCGCTCCTCCCGAAGCCGGAGCATAGCGGTTCGCAGCGAGCCTGCCATGTCGCCGGAGCGAACGTAGCCCTGATAGAACTCCCGCATCAGCTCAGCCGTGCTGTGGTCGTGCACGTCCCAAAGGGAGAGTAGCAAAGAGGTTGCACCGGCAGCAAACAGTCCGCGCTGCAGGCCAATCAGCTCGTCGCCCTCGGCGACAAAGTTCATTCCGGTAGCGCAGCCACTTAGAGTCACCAGCTTCGCGCTCAGCCGCATCTGGTAAAGGTCGTACAGGTTCAGATAGCCGTCTCCAAGTTTGATGCTTGAGAACATGGGGTTATCTTGCCGGTAGACACCATGGGTGGCGATATGCAGGATGCCGGTTTTCGGGCCTCGGTCTCTTAGCACGTTCGTGCTTGCCTGTTTGCCAACAAAAAGCTCAGCGCGAGGCAGCAAAGCCGCGACGGACTCAACCTCCTTCAGAATTTGTGGTGCGCGCTGGTCGGAAATTCCCAGTACCAGCGAGGACTCACTCGCTGATGCAGGTTTTTGCTGACAAAACGCGAACAGCGCGGCGCTGGGCGCGTACGAGACAGTGTATCGGTCGCATAAATACTCTTCGCCGGAGTGCAAAGCGTGAAATGGAAGAAAGTGGAGCGGCCCGTGGGGAACAAAGATCAAATGACGGATCGCTGCAGGAATCCGCAGAGGGGCGATGAGCTCGGCATAAAGCCGCTGGAGATGACTTAAGGTGACGCGCATCAACGTTTGCTGGAATTGCTCCGCGTATCCGGCACCGAGACGAAATTTCGCAAATTGAAATCGGAGCAACTGCAAGTGCTCTAGGACGCGCGGCATTACGGAAACGGGAATGACCTCGATCTGATCGCGTGTGACGACGACGGCGAGCAAGCGATCACTCGTCAAATAATATTCGATGAGGGCGCCGGCCGCGGGTAACGTGCGGTGCAATTCTGCGAGTGAAAAATCGGAGTAGCCGACTAGCAGATTGCTCTCACCCGCACGCAGCGCCGATTCACGCACGGTGCGTGATAACTCCACTTCGCGCGCTCGCGCGTGTTCTTGCAGGCGCTCGATGCGTTCCCGAGGAGCTCCCTCAGGACGAAATTGCTCGAGCTCAAGGCGATGGTAATACCAGTTGAGTTCATCGCGGAGTTCTCGAATTCGACTAGGGAGTTCGCTCCGCGCAGAGTCGTCGGGACTGTTGCTGTAACCGCTTTGCGACATCATTTCAATCATGCTGCGCGACTTGGCGGCTTCTATGCACGAGAACGCATCCTCGACAGATATTTGCGTGTTTTCGGCATCGAGGTATAACTCCACAATCCCCTGGTAGACCCCCATGCGGTTCTTCACAAAGGAGATTTTCAATTCCTCGCTCTGCAGGCGGGTACGCAAGGTCTCCAGCGTTTTGCGGGCCTGCTGGTAGGCGGCAAGCGCCACTGTTTGCTCGCCGCGCTTATGAGCAATTTGTCCGAGAAGGAGCTGGCTCTGGCAGGTGAGAACCGGAGCCTCAAGGTTGGACAGTTTTGCCGCCGCTGTCTTCGTCTCCTTTAGCGCATGCGCTAGATCACCTGTTTGTAGGGCAACGCGTGCGAGTAGAAGATGACAAAGAACAGCTTTGCTGGTCAGCACGGATCTGTCAAAAAAACGAGCGGCACCAGTACAAAGCATCCGCGCCTCCGCATAGCGCTCGTCATGGAAGAGTATAAGAGATTGATATAGATCCAGGAGCCTTGCCCAAGTGAGGTTGTTTTCGCGTGCAAACATCTCTCGCGCTCTGGCGAAGCACTGCAGAGACTGCGGTGTTTTGCCTTGCTGGCCGTAGGCAATGGCTTCGTTGGCCAAGGCTTTGGCAGACTCATAACGCATGCCGAGCTTCTCGAACTCCATAAATGCGTCATGGGCCATCTCCCTTGCTTCCTCGCGCAAATTGAGCTCGAGGTAGATGTCCGATAGGTCCAATTGGCACAGCGCATGGTGGTAGACATCCCCGTTGACTTGGCACGAGCGCCTGGTGGCCGAAAGCATTTCGATAGCGCGGCTATACTCGCCACGCAAGTAATACAGGTAGGCGATGTTGTAATCAGCCTGGTCGCGAGGCAATGGCATCTCGTGATGCACAAAGAGGTCTCGGGCCTTGTGATAGCAGTCCAAAGCCCTAGGAAAATCATTCAGGCTGATCAAACAGGTGGCGATATTGTGGAGCGCAAAGCCAGCGTGTTCCCATTGCTGAGCATCGAAGAGCGCTTTGTACGCACGCTGGTAGCAGGTCATCGCTTCTTCAAAGCGATCCTGACGATAAAGGATGTTCGCAACGTTGTTGTCAAGGCTCGCGATACGTGCGCTCTCGCCTAGCGGAGCAAAGATGTCTCGAGCTCGTTCGGCAGCTTCAAAGGCGCGGTCGTATTCACCTAGAAGACTAAGCGGCTGAATGGATGTACTTAGCGTCCGCGCTGCCTCCTTCCAAAGCCCCAAGGACTTGTAGATTTGGAAGGCCCGCTCGTGGTGCTGGACGGCAGCACGATTCTTTCCCAACAAGTGCAGGGCATTCCCTTTGGCGCGAAGCGCCAGCGCTAAATCCTCTTTGCGGTGCAGTTGCCGGGCTATTAGAAGGGCGGCCTCCGCGAGATGAAGCGCCTGACGTGTGTCAACGCGGACCTTGTCGACGACCATTGGGGCAAGCTGGGCTACGATTTGGCTGCGCAGTAACGAACGATGGTGCCTAAGGAATTGCCGCCGAGCGACGCCGGTCTTGATATTCGCAAGCCTGGCGATCAGTTTGTCTTCGAAATGTTTGGTTGGAGAAACAGGCATTAGTCGAAACCGGCTTTGCTGAGGTGGCGGCGCAGGCGCTGCAGGCATTTTTCGCGGGTAAATCCAATGGAGCCTAGCGCCAGGCCCAATTCCCTGGCGACTTCTGCGTACGGCCGCACAGCCGTCTCAAAGAATAGCAGTGCGACCAAGCGCTGGCACTGCGGCGTTAACAAGCGTACCGCTTCGCGAAGCATTTGCTCTTCTTGCGTTTGCTGCAGAAGGGATTCCGCGACGGCAGGTGCTTGCGGTTCCGGCAGGTCTGGCTCGGCGTCACGGCTTACCATGCGCTGCTGCGAACGCTTCCATCGATAGCATTCGTGATGCGCCACCTGCATCAGCCATTTCGGTAGAGCACGGGGCCTGCGCAACGCCGGCAATCGAGCAAGCAGTTCGAGACAGGTAGCCTGGAAGATATCCGACGCGTCCTGCTCGGACAGGCGATATTTTATGGGAATCGAATAGATCAAAGCCTTGTACTTTTCAATGAGCACGGACCAGGCGTCTTCGCTGCCCGACAGACATGCTTTCACCAAGCGCTCGTCGTCCCAAGTAACCTGTGGTTTTCTCGTCACCCTGATGTTCACGCGGCGTATCGCTTATTTGCTGGCGTCCTCGTCCCGGAGATAACCCAGAAAAAAGGGTATCATTGCGACGGCGGGCGCGTACAACCACCAATAGGACGTGAGCACGCTGTATCGCTGCAGGCTGCTCAACAGATTTCCCCAGCTCGGCACCGGTTCCAGTTTATCTGCTGGGCAGCGTGGAACAGGTCGCGCGGTCTCTTCCTCATGTTCGTCCCGTGTGCCGTTACTCGGTGGGTAGAAGAAGGGCCTTGTGTGAAAGTGACCGCGCACGTCCACGAAGCGAAGCCGGACCGGCGGCTGGTAAATCTGTCCGCAATTTTCCGCCACCGGGTCGTATGGCGCGAAGAAGCCTGCGCATCCCACAACTGCATGCAGCGCACCGAGAATAGTCAGCCAGGCCGCCAGTCGGAACCGCCAATTCATCGCGAGCCCAACCCGGCGCGAATTCTTGGGTCGACCCAGTAAAGCAGCAAATCAGCAATAAGATTCCCGCCGACTAGAAAGACCGTCGACAGCAGGACACCGGCAACCACCACGTACAAATCGCGGGCTAGGATTGCTTCGACCAGGAAGGGGCCTAAGCCAGGCCAACTCATTACGATTTCAATTAGGAGCGAGGCGCTGAGTGGCGTTCCGAAACTGAAGCCAAACAAATACGATTGGATTTGCCGCCGCAGGAAGGGCGTAGCGGTATAACAGGCGACGCCGCGAAATTCCGTGCCCTTCCGCTGCTCGCAAAAAAGGAGCGTCGAGCACATCGGTAACAGCCGACCGCACGTGGCGCAAAAGCACGGGCAAAGCGCCGAGCACAAGCACCGTCACCGGCAAGATCATGTGTGCTGCGACATCGCCCATCTTGCTGGGCCACGCGAGGCTGTCAAATGCGCCGAGGTCATTCCACCCGCAGGCAGCCATCTGGTACGGACCGCGAACACCAGAAGTCCTAAGGCAAGCGTCAACTCGGGAATCACTAGCAAGGCGGCAACAATCCAGGACGACACTCGGTCTGAAAGTCGCCCACGATGCTCGGCGCTCCAGATTCCGAGCGGCAAGGAAATGGCCCAAGCCAGAATGATGGCAGTCGTTGTTAACAGCAAGGTGTTGCGAGCCCGTGCCCACAGAAGAGGAGCTAGCGGAGCATTGTACGTGAAGGAAAAAACCCCAGATCGCCTCGGAGGATTGATTTAGCCCACTGCGCGTATCGAACCGGGAGAGGCCGGTCGATCTGATACTTCGCTCGCAAAGCCTTGAGCGTCTCAGGGGTAACTTGCGGATTCAAGCGTATCTCGTCGAAGTAGTTTCCCGGAGCGAGGGTGGTGAGCAGAAATGTCAGAAGTGACACGCCAAAAAGCAACAAGACCGCGTGGCGTATTCGGCGCAACAGATAACGCATCATTGCTCTTGGGAAAACAATCCGCCAGGGCTTAGCCGCGGCATCGCCGCTACCAGGGTCCTAGTAATTTCGTGTTGAGGGTGGCGCAACACTTTCTCTGCTGCACCCCGCTCGGTAATACGCCCGCGGTGCAGGACCACAATTTCGTCTGCCATATGCGCTGCCATAGCCAGGTCGTGCGTAATGAACAAATAGCTCAAACCCAGAGAGGCCTGTAATTCCATAAGAAGATTAGCGATGTGGGCCTGCACTGAACAGTCCAGGGCGGAAAGGGCCTCGTCTAGTATGAGGAGTTTGGGCTCCAGTGCGAGCGCTCGTGCGATCGCGAGCCGTTGTCGTTGCCCGCCGCTCAACTCACGCGCCGTTCGGCTGGCCAAATCCAGCGACAACCCAACTCGTTCCAGTAACGTGGCGGCTCGTTCCATGCATTCTCTTTGCGAGAATCGCCCCTGGAGGACCAATGGCTCAGTCAGAATCTCTTGCGCCCGCCATCGCGGATTGAAAGAGCTCACCGGATCCTGAAAAACCATCTGTGCCTGCGGTCGGATCGTGCGCTGTTCGGTTTCGTCGAGTAGCGTCACCTCACGTCCGTTCAACCAAATCTTGCCCGACGTCGGACGTTCTAAACAGGCCAGACACAATGCTAAAGATGTTTTTCCGGATCCTGATTCCCCCACCACAGCACACGTAGTGCCCGGGAAAATCACAAGAGAGACGCCATCGAGGGCCAGTACACCTTCCCCTGACCCGCCGGGGTGCCGCCGTATGTAGCGTTTGGTCAAGTTGCCGACGGTCACGAGCGGTTCCATGCCACCGCCTCGCTCACTGCTTGCTGGCGAATTTGAAGCAGAAGACGCTGTGGGTTTCTGTCAACGCCACGCCGACCGGTTGCCGTCTTTGACACGCATCCATGCGATCCGCACACCGCGGCGCAAACGCACAAGCTTCGGCCCTCGAAGCCGAATAAGGCGATACGCCTTCGATTACCTTTAGTTTTGTTCTGCAGCTCTTGGGAGGCGGTTCATCGAGCTCCGGCACGCATTGCAGCAAAGCCTTCGTGTAGGGATGCTGCGGAGAAAAAAGCACCTCCTGCGCCGGCCCACACTCCACGACTCTGCCCGCGTAAAGTACAAGCACGCGGTCCGCGAAGCCTGCCAGCAGGCCGGGATTGTGCGTGATAAAAATGATCGCGATTCCAAGCCTCTCGCGGAGATCCTTGAAGAGATTCAAGGCTTCGCGCTGCGTTGTGGGGTCAAGGGAAGCCGTCGGTTCGTCGGCAACGACAAGCTTGGGCCGGCAGGCAATCGCCTGGGCGATGAGCACGCGCTGCCGCTGACCTCCGCTTAGCTCATGTGGATAGGAATGCATGATGCTTTCGACGTCGGAGGAAAAAACCTTTGCGAGAACCTGCCGCGCGCGTTTCCGGCGGGTAGCCCCGTTGAGCGATTCGTGGGCACGCAAGACCTCGGCAATCTGATGGCCTATCCGCATTGTCGGATGGAGCGCTGCCGATGGCTCCTGAAAAATCAAAGATATTCGCCCGCCACGGAATTTCTGCAGCTCGGAAGGAAGTAAGCGACGCACCTCCGTGCCATCGAAAAAGATCTGCCCCCCGCGAATTTTTCCCCTCCCCGGCAGAAGATTCACAAGCGACGCAGCCAGCGTGCTCTTGCCGGAACCTGACTCGCCGAGAATACCAAGAATTTCACCCGGCATAACCTCAAAACTGACATCCACCAGGGCCCAAGCGCTCATACCCGTGTGTGGAACGTACTCAACATCCAGGCTTTGCACTTGCAGAAGTGAGTTCATACCCCGCGCTATACCATCTGCCGGTCGATCTGCATTCGCTTATAACACTTGTGAGAAGCCCGTCGCAGACAATTCGTTAGCGAAGGAACGATTCTAAGCCAAAAACCAGTCAACCGCTCGATTGTAACTGCGGCCCCGGTCTTGCCCGAAGCAACGCAAAAGCTCAAAGCCACTGAAAGCTGCCGCTCCTCGGCATCGGTGACATTTTCCCGACAAGACGGATGCCTCCAACAGCCTAAGGATTAGGCCAGCCCTGACATCCAATTAGGGTGTTTACCGGATTCGTCGCACCTCTAAGGCGTGGTAATGAAGCTACTGAGTCGGCACCCAGAGGAACTGGTTCTCGGGCGCTAAGCGCGGTTTAAGGAGAAACGTTTGGTAGGAGAGCCCCCAGTGGCGTCTCAAGCCATTCGCCTAATCTTCGCCCAGCTGTCGAAGGTACATAAGCAACCCGAGCCCAGCCCCAGGTGCGGGTTTCAATGCAGATCAGCCGAAGTCTGAACGGAAGGGTGGAGAGGCGTCTTCCGATTATAATTGCCGTCCGCTTGTTGCTAAAGGCGGATTCGCCAGCCAGCGAAGAGCTTTCCTACACCGATAACGTCAGTCTCCACGGTGTCCGCGTGGTGTCCAAGCGGTCCTGGCGAACTGGTGAGTTCGTGCATATCGAGTCCGTGAAAGAAGGCTCCTTGATGCGGGGACGGGTGGTCTATTGCCAAAGTCTTGATGACTCCTTTTGTGTCGGCCTCAAGTTTGAGGAACCAGTCACTTGGTCGCTTTTGACTCGATATCAGCCCACACGAAGCGCCCAGTGGGAGGGCTCATGACTCGGCCAAGATGGCTTCTCGCGGCAGTATTCCTGCTTGCGTTGGCCACGCCTGCAAGGGCCGACAACCGAATCATTGTGCGGTCAACCCTCGGCTTGCAGGGGCTCCAGAACCTCTGCCTTCTCCAGAGCTGCACCGTCGTCGGCAGCTTGGCCGACCCCTTACAGCAACTGTTTGTTGTCACGACGCCTCTCGACCCGACGATCTTCTTGAACTTGCTACGGGCGCTACCGGGAATCCTCGACGCTGAACTCGACCAGTTGCTCAGTCTCATCGCTGGCTTGAACAGAGCCACCACGGCTCCCGCCGCGCTTTCGGACGATACGCCTGTAACCTACTTTAACTCGACCGTTTGGAATGGCTACGCGAATCAGCCGGCGGCGCAGATTGTCCGCGTCTCAACGGCGCAAAGCCAGTTTGCGGTGGCTGGCGCTGGAATCGTAAGCGACATCGATACTGGAGTCGACCCGAATCATCCAGCGTTTGCTGGAGTCCTTCTCCCCGGCTACGATTTCACTCGCAACCAGGCAGGCGCTTCGGAACTGAACGATTTGTCCCCGACCGATTTCCCTTCAAACCCTCCTCCCTGTCCGCCCTCCACCTGTCCGGGAGGAGTCGTCAATCAGTCCACCATAGCGATTCTCGACCAGTCCACCATCGCCATCCTCGACTCGAACCCGAAATATGCGGCGTTTGGCCACGGAACGATGGTGCTAGGTGTGGTCCACATGGTGGCTCCAAAGGCTACTTTGCTGCCGTTGAAGGCTTTTAGCTCCAACGGCACTGGTAATCTCTCCGACATTCTGAGGGCGATCTACTATGCGGTGGCTAATGGCGCGAATGTCATCAACATGAGTTTTGACATCCCCTCGAGTTCCACCGAACTCGCCTCGGCCTTGAGCTTCGCGAATCAGTCCGTGCTCATTTGTGCTGCTTCGGCGGGAAATGATGGGCAGAAGGAAATCGTGTATCCCGCGGCGCTGCAGGGTTTCGTAATGGGTGTTGCTTCGACAAGTGACCTGGACACGCGGTCTTCGTTCTCGAACTACGGTGACGCCATTGTTTGGGTCGCGGCTCCTGGCGAAGCTATTGTTACGACCTATCCGTTCAGCACGTACGCCGCCGGCTGGGGAACCTCCTTCAGCGCGCCGTTCGTTTCCGGCGGCTCGGCTCTGCTCTTAAGTAAGCAGGCCAAGACCAACGAGTTTCAAGCCGCCGCCGCAGTGGCTCACGCAGTTCCAGTTGGGGCGGACATGGGCAATGGCCGCTTGGATCTGGTGCAAGCCCTGCAAGCGCTGTCTCCGCAGGATTTCGCGCTGTCGGCCGCTCCGGCCAGCTCAACAATCAACGCGGGACAGTCGGCAACCTATACGGTCACACTCACCCCGAGCAACGGCTTCAATCAGACCGTCACGCTGACATGTGGTGGTTTTCCACCGGCGTCGACCTGCGTTATCACGCCACCTGCAGTCACCCTCGACGGCACCAACCCGGCTACAGCCACTGTGGTCGTGCAAACCACAGCACGGGCAACCAGTCCACTTTCAATTCCCCTGCGGATTCGGCCGATGCCAATGGTCGTTATCGTGACGCTCGCCTATCTGCTTCTCTGCGCAATCTGGTTGTTTCAACTCACCGTACGACGCTTCGGCCGACCGTATCGAAGCCCACAACTCGCCACTGCAGCCGCTCTCGCAATTTTGTTCTATTCTTATTCCTGCGGCGGTGGTTCGAGCCAAACCGCTTCTCCGCCGCCTCCTCAGAATTCGGCGATTCCGTTCTCGCTCGTTCTCAACCCGACTAGCGTCAACGGCGGGAATTCCTCCACAGGGCAGATAACTCTGGACAATCCAGCTCCCATCGGCGGTGTCGCGTTCTCTCTATCGAGCAGCAACCCCTCGCTTGCCACAGTTCCGCCCGGCGTGACTGTGCCAACTGGTGCTACCGCTGTCGCATTCCAAGTGACTACCGCGCCTTCGACCAGCTCAACGACCGTCACCATTTCTGCCTCGAATTCCGGCCTGACACACAACGCTTCTCTGACCGTTACGCCGCAACCTACTGCCGCTGGACCGACCCTCACCGCCCTTACACTCTCTCCCAGCACTGTCGTCGGCGGATCGCCTTCTGCAGGCATCGTGACCCTAAGCGCCCCTGCACCCAGCGGTGGCGCGCTCGTTTCGCTTTCCAGCAGCAACACAGCCGTGGTCACTGTGCCTGCCAATGTCACCGTTCCCGCAGGCGCGACCAGCGCATCCTTCACCGCCACGACCAGCAGCGTGACCTCCTCTTCCACAGTCACCGTTGCGGGGTCCTACGCCGGCACCACACAGAACGGCTCCCTGACCGTGAGACCGCCTTTACCCCCGGGCACTCCCGCAGGCACTTACTCGCTGGTGACTACAGGAACTTCAAACAATCTCAGCCACAATACAGCTGTGACCCTCGTGGTGAACTAAAGGCGGTTGCTGCGGGCATGCTCGATGCGCCCCGCATCCTTACCGGGCATCTTGGTTCCAGTAGCCGGCGCAGTCAGGTAACTTCCAGCAGTAATCAGGAATGTGGAGAAAAGAGACCCTCTCTTCAGTCTAAATGACAATTGGGACGGAGTATCTCCCCCGATCTTCTCTCGGTCCCCGTCTTCTTCTATGATGGGCTGAACATGCGCCTCTCTTATTTTGTGAGCTCGGGGACAATTTGGCGCATCATGCCGTGGGAAGCGCGGTTGCAGTTCTTGACAGCCGTGTTTTTCACGTTTTCCGGCGTCGGGTTCTTACTTGACTTGGCTAATCCGACGCCCGGCCGGGCGGCACACGTACTCTTCTTGGTTTTCGTGGGTGGTGCGATAGGTGTCGCATATGGTTTTTGCTTAATGCGAGCACCGAAGCTCCTGCCGATCCTTGTCGCGGCGCATGTCATCTTGGCTCTCGCCGTTCCCCACCTCAAGTTTCTGACACCAGTCGCAGTAGACTGGGCCCAAGTCGCGAGCACTGCCGCAGGGATTGACTTAATTGGGTGCATTTTTGCCATTTTACTCGGCTATGTTTTCTTTATTCGATTCGTCAGAAGGCAGGGTCTGCGCTACTTTCGGGTGCAGACAGAAATTGAACTTGCCGAGCAGATACACCGCAGCTTGGTACCTCGCATCGCCGCGTCCACGTCACAATATGAATTCTATGGCGTGTCAGCTCCGAGTGGGGAAATGGGAGGCGACCTGGTTGATCTCGTGCAGGACGGCAACAAATGGATTGCCTATCTGGCGGATGTTTGCGGTCACGGAGTGCCGTCTGGAGTATTGATGGCGATGGTCAAGAGCGCTGCGCGTATGAGGCTTGTTACACTCTCCCAATTGCAATTGTTTTTCGAGGATTTGAATCGCGTCATTACCGAATTGACCGCGGCGGATACGTTTGTGACCCTGGCCTACGTCGCGCTTGAGAACTCGAATGAACTCCGTTTCGCGACTGCAGGCCACCTGCCCATTTTGCACTTCTGCCGCGCCACCGGATCCGTCTGCGAACTTTCCACTTCAAATCCACCGATTGGAATCTTCAAAGAGCAGAAGTTCGCCACTTCTCAAATCGAATTCTCAAGCGGTGACATCGCGGTTCTCTTGACGGACGGGCTGACCGAAGCCACGAATGAGAAGGAGGAAGAGTACGGGCTCGAAAGAATCAAACAGCAAGTGAAGAAGCATTCCAACGAGTCTCTGAAGGTGATCTGCGAAGCGCTTCTGGCAGAGTCGAGGAGGTTCGGAAAACAAATGGATGACCAGAGCGTTCTATTGGTGAAGCGTCTTTGATAAAGTCTGACCGGCTCTGACCAGCCTCTCCCCCGGTCAACGCTGCCGGCTCAGACGGTCGACGCAACACTTTGCTGAAGTCTACTCGCAGGGGGCGAGAAACCTAAAGTCTTTCTGGGACGTTGATTCAAGCGCAGCGCGAACTGGTCGAGCTGCGCTTGCGAAATAGCCAGACAGCCAGACGGGTCGGTGGCTCGCGTTCTCGAAGCGGGCCAGTCTCTAGGAGTGGGAATTCTGAGGAATGGTGCCGGGGGCCAGAATCGAACTGGCTACGCCCGCCTTTTCAGGGCGGCGCTCTACCACTGAGCTACCCCGGCACGTGGTGATTAGAAATTGTATGGGGTGCAGCGCGATTGTGTCAATTCTCGCGGCGAACTGGCCGTGAAAAACTTTCGGCCGGTCAGTGCGTGCGAGCAAGGTCCCGCTGTACTACGCGAAACGACCTTCGGCGCTTACCAATCTGGACCTTCTACACATAGCGCCGACCGCTACACATAGCGCGGTCGCAAAAGTGAGAGCGATTGCGTGATTTTGCCCCCCGGCCATTTTTGTAGGTGTTGCATCTACGAAACTTAGGGCCACGGTGGGGGGTGGTGGTTTTTGGGTGGGGAAAACCCGATTCGAAAAGCTGGGGTTGGCGAGTTACGAGCTGGGAAGAAGAGAGGGAGGCGCTTCGGGCCCCCGCCATTTTTGTAAGTGTTGCATCTACGAAACTTAGGGCTACAGTAGGGGCTCGTAGTTTTGGGTTGGCAAAGAAGGAGTAGAAACACTGAGGTTCGGGGGTTACCAGTCGGAAGAGAAGAGGCGCAGGGCGGCGGTG
>DASXMM010000433.1:0-19553 GCA_036495665.1 Candidatus Acidiferrum sp.
GGGAGTATGATTGTGTTCATGGGGAACACGATCATCCTGACGGACGCGGAACGTAGGGAACTCAGCCAGCGAGCGGCGAGCCGCAGCGGGCGTGCCGATGATGCGCGTCGGGCGCGGCTGATGTTGCTGCTGGAGACTGGCCATACCTGGGCCGCCCTGCGCGCCAAACTGGAATGCAATGATGCGTTTATCGATCGCTGGAGCAAGCGATTTCGGGAAGAGCGGCTGGCAGGGTTGTTCAGCAGACACGCGGGGCAACCGGCCAGCACGCTGACGCCTGCGCTGGAGGCGCGCATTCTGGAATGGACGCTCCAGCGTAGACCGCCGGATGGGGCGACTCAGTGGAGCACGCGCCGGCTGGGAGCGCAGCTCAAAGTGAGTCACATGATGGTGGCCCGGGTGTGGGCCAAGCACGGCCTCAAGCCGCAGCGGCTGGACCGCTACATGGCCACCAACGACCCGCACTTTGAGCAGAAGGCCGCCGACATCCTTGGACTGTATCTGAACCCTCCAGCGCATGCGGCGGTGTTCTGTGTCGATGAGAAGACCTCGATCCAGGCACTCGACCGCAAGGATCCGGTGTTGCCGCTCTCGCCGGGACGGGCCGAGCGGCACGGCTTTGAGTACTTCCGGCACGGCACGCTGTCCTTGTACGCGGCGTTCGACACGCAAACCGGCGAAGTGCTCGGAAAGACGGCCGTGCGGCACACCTCGGCGGAGTTCGTCGCGTTCCTGGCGGACATCGTCGTCAACCAACCGCGTGACAAAGAGATCCACGTGATTGCCGACAACCTCTCGGCCCATAAAACGGGGCAGGTCGACGACTTTCTGGATCGACATCCGAAGGTGCACCTGCACTTCACTCCGACCTATTCCTCCTGGCTCAACCAGATCGAACTCTGGTTCGCCAAGATCGAGCGCGACGTGATTGCGCGTGGAGTGTTCACGTCGTTGACCGACTTGCGGAGAAAGCTCATGAAGTACATCCGGCACTACAACAAGGCGCCAAAGGCCGTAAAGTGGCGCTACTTTGATCCTACTCGTCGCATCACTCCCCGTTCAGCCGTTACAGTCCACTAGTCAGCAGCCTGGCTCACCGGAATTCGTTATCCTGTAACTGCGCTGCACCCTCCTTGCACCACTAGATGGTCACGCGAGTGAGTTCTACTGCGCCTGTCGATGTGATTGAGCTAGGGCGATTTGGTCGGAATTAGAGCGCTGGCAGAGAGAGCAGTTCCGTTTGAAATCTCGGCGGGGCTTCAGAAGAGCCCCTCGAAGGTTCTTCGAGTCGCGACTCGAAACTCTCTCGGACGCCGGAGTCACGGCTTAACGGCTGCCGTATAGGGTCACATGCGGAGCGTGGTCCCAAGGTTCTCTGAAATACCAAAACTCGACGCTCTTGAGTACGTGAGCTCCCCCACTGAAATCAACGATGCGATCCCTGCCTTCGGCGGAAAGTCGACCACCTATGGCCAGCTCTTCGGACGAACCGTCACCGTAATTCACGACAACTTTTTGGCAAAAAAAGTCATCACCGCTCAGCCGAAGCTGAACCGCACGAAATGGTCCCTGCTGGCCATCGATTTGAATTTTCTCATGATCTTGGCCGGCACCTATGCGCGTATCTCCCAAGAACCGCCATACGAGGCCATGACAATAGAGGGGCATGCTGGAACCAAGAACCAGGAACGTAGCGATAGCGCAGGCAATCTGTCTCTTGAGCATCTTGGGCTTCCTATACTGCTAAAAGTACCAGTACTAGCTAACAGCCTACCTTGTCGGCCCTCGGAACTCAACCAGGAGTCCCGAGGCTGCCGTGAATGATTAACCATGTAGAGGCTTCAGTCGTTGCTTACAGGCAAATTCCCCAGTATCAGGCGATTGACGCACCTGTCGGGCCCGGAGCTTCATCGCGCTAACTGCTGATGCGAATCACGCAGTAGGCCTCGCAGTTTGAGCTTGATGCGGCTACGCCTGTTAGTTCTGACAGTCGCCACACTGAAGTTGAGGGTCCTACGCTCCTGCTACGAATATATCGCTATCGTGAAGCCAACGTATTGGAGGAGTTAAAATCATGGCGTGGAGCGATCGATTTCCAATTACACGTCTCACCCTTGTTCTACCTCTTTTATTTATCGGCGTCTCCGTCGCCGCTCAGTCCGTAAAGGTCGAAGGACTCATCAAAGCACGGAACGGCGACATTATGGTTCTACAGCGTCGGGACTCGTCAAACGTCACAGTCCTGCTGACGGACAGTACGCTAGTGGGACAGGTGCAGGGGGTATTTAAGGCCCGCCGGAAGGAAATGTCCATGGCCGCACTCATTCCGGGCCTGGCAGTAAAAGTCGAGGGAAGATATGACGACCAAACCCAATTGGTGGCGACGTCCGTCTCCTTTAAAGGCAATGACTTGCAACGAGCTGAATCCATCCAGGCAGGTATGCACGAGGTTAAGGTCCAGGCGCAGCAGAATACAGAGGAGTTGGAAAAGCAAAACGCTGAGCTGAAAGCCCAAAATCAGGCCCTGCAAGAGCACCAACAGCAGATTGCGGCCAACAAGGCAGCGATTGATGCTGCGGTGGCGCGCTTCGGCCAACTCGACGATTACTACATCTTCGATGAAGCCACCGTTCATTTCGCCAACGGCAAGGTCAAGGTGGATCCCCAGTACGTTCCCAAGCTGCTGGCTTTAGCGGAGAAGGCTAAAGCCATCAACGGCTACATGATCGAAGTCAAGGGCTTCGCCTCCTCCATTGGCAGCGCCGCTCTAAACCAGCAACTTAGTGAGGACCGCGCCGACGAAGTCACCAACATCCTGGTTCAGCAGGCACATATACCTCTCACCAGAATGCTTGCCCCAGGCGCGATGGGGGAAACCCACCAAGTCGGCGATGAAAAGACCGAGAAAGGCCAGGCCGAGAACCGGCGTGTCGTGGTGCGTGTTCTGCAAAACAAGGGTGTCGCCGGAATAGTGTAGGGACGGCTTTAGACGCACGCGGGCCGCTGTGATTTCTACCAGTTACGCCGCGAACGGAAACGACCTAGTATGCGAGTGAACAGGCATTGGGTCGAATTGCACAGTGCGGTTCTAAATTTTGCGCAGTAGGGCCACTAGAAGAGGGTAGCCGTGAAGCCGGAACGAAAGTCTTGGTATGCGATGCTTCGGCATCTCCTAGTGATAGTCTGCGCAGCAGCTCTCGCGCCAGGCGACACCCTCGCTGATTCATGGCACCGACCCTCACAAGCATCTTCGCAGCTGAACCAGGCGCCTAAGATTCCGCCCGACCAGTTGGACTCGCTTGTAGCTCCCATCGCCCTGTATCCAGATCCTCTGCTAGCCCAAACGCTCGCGGCATCTACTTATCCGCTTGAAATCATCCAGCTGCAGCAGTGGCTCGGGAGGAATTCGGGGCTTAGAGATAAAGCCCTTGCCGACGCTGTTGCGAAAGAGTCGTGGGACCCAAGTATCCAAGCCTTGGCCGCGCTGCCCGACGTGGTTAAGCGCTTGGCCGATGACATCCAGTGGACCACTGATTTGGGCAACGCGTTTCTGGCCCAAGAAAGTGATGTCATGGACGCCATCCAGCGTATGCGCAAAAAGGCTGGAGACGCTGGCCAGTTGAAGTCGACCGAGCAGCAGAGAGTGGAGACCAAGATCGTCGAGAGCAAAAGCGTGGTTGTGATCGAGCCAGCCAATCCGCAAGTCATCTATGTGCCTTCCTATGACCCCATGGTGGTCTGGGGTGCGCCGTATTATCCCTACCCTCCGATTTACTATCCTCCCGCAGGTTACTACGCCGCAGGACTGGCGCTCTCCTTCGGTGTTGGAGTGGCGATGGGGGCATTCTGGAGTGGCGGTTGGGGTTGGGGCTGCGGTTGGGGAAACAACAACATCAACATCAATAACAACAACAATTTCATCCGGAACTCGAACATCGGAGGTGGAAACCGGGCGTCGCAACTGCCGAATCGCGGCGGCATGGGCGATCGCGGTGGCTTAGGGGATCGTGGTGGTTTGGGCGGTGATCGCGGCAACCTTGGCGGTGGAAACCGGCCGTCGCAACTGCCGAATCGCGACAGCATCGGGTCTGGCGATCGCGGTCTTGGCGGGCGCGGAGAAGCCAGCTGGAGACACAATCCGGAACATCGCGGCGGCGCTCCCTATCGGGACCGTGCCACGGCAGATCGGTTCGGCGGAATGACACGCGGCGACTCACTAGCGAATCGCCAGGCGGGTGCCCGTCAGCAGTTAGGCCGACAAGGAGGCGGTTTAGCCAGTAATCGGGCTGGTGCTGGCGGCGCAAGCAACCGAGCGGCAGGTGGACTTGGCGCGGGTAATAGAGCTGGTGCCAGTGGGCCGAATAGCATTGGAGGCCGGGACCTCACTCGCGGTGGCGGAGGAAACCGAGACGCCTTCGGAGGGGGATCCAGGGGTTCCAAGGGATACAACGGGTCGAGTGCGCGATCGAGCGGCAACCGCGGCGCCTCCAGCATGGGCTCTCGAGGCGGAGGCGGGCGTGGAGGAGGCGGGCGGCGCCGATAAGGGCGCAGCTTGCAAGAAGGAATTACGGGAGTCCGGCTATGAAAGCAATGTTTCCAACACCAGATTTGACCAGCCTTCTTCGCGTCGCTGGTGTTCTCACCTGTGTCTCACTTCCGGCGTTGGGGATCCTCGCTACTCAGCAGCCTACTCGAGAAACGGCTCCAGTAGCTCCTGCTGTGAGTGCAAAGACCTTCGCCAGTCCGGATCAGGCTGCCGACGCTCTGGTTGATGCCGCGGAGAAGTTTGACGTGCGTGCGCTCGAGGAGATTTTTGGTCCCGATGGCGATGACATCGTTCTTTCCGGGGAATATCCCGTGGATCGTCAACGAGCTTCAGACTTCGCCTCCGAGGCGCACGAAAAGAAAAGTATTTCCCTGGATCCCAAGAAGGGAAACCGGGCATTCCTTCTCGTTGGCAATGAGGAGTGGCCGTTACCGGTACCGCTGGTCAAACTCGGGGCGACCTGGTATTTCGATGCCAAAGCTGGCCGTCAAGAGCTGCTCAATCGCCGCATCGGCAGCAACGAACTCGATGCCATCGATATCTGTCATGGCTACGTGGAGTCGCAATACGAATATGCATTGCAGCCTCGCGAAGGGTACGAGGTGAACCAGTACGCGCAGCGCATTGTGAGTACTCCCGGCAAGCAGGATGGCTTGGCCTGGCAGAACGCGGACGGTAGCTGGGACGGTCCGATTGGCCAGAAAATCGCCCAAGCGATCGAACAGGGATATTCCGGCAGTGCGGAACCGTACCACGGGTATTTCTTCAAGATTCTAAAGGGACAAGGACCTGCGGCGCCTCTGGGTGAAATGGACTACATGGTGAAAGGCGTGATGATTGGCGGTTTTGCGCTGGCAGCTGCTCCGGCCGAGTACGGCGAAACCGGCGTGAAAAGCTTCATCGTGAGCCAGGACGGCATCGTCTACGAGAGAGACCTCGGGCCGGCCACCCTCAGTGAATTTACAAAGATGGAGCGCTTTAATCCGGATAAATCTTGGAAGCCAGTCCTGGAACAGTAGGCCAAAGCCTGACCGAAAATGACGATGGAACGACTCCACATCGAACTCGATATCAGCGAGGATACTACTAGACACTTACAAATCAGTCGGGCCGGATGTTACGACTGCGTGTGGCGGTGCGTTAGTAACGGGTCGTAAAGCATCGTATCGTAAGCCTGCGCCAGAAGACCGGCGAAAGTAATCCCCATCTATCATCTATCGCGAGTGCAGCGACTCGGCGAGGCTTTGCAAATTCTGCGGTTGCACGCGAATAACTCCGGCACGTGGGCTATCAATGTCCGCTGTGAGAAATAAAGATATAGACAAAGCGATCGGCAAAATCAGTAAGAGAATCCAGTTTCTTCCATGCGCACTGTAACCTACTAGGAGGTTGCAAAAGATCGAGATCACAATGAGCAGGGTCCAGGCCGCAATAGGGATGCGGTTCCACCAGGCAGCCTGGGTATAACCCTGGGCATTCAAAACATCGTTCATTCCAGAAACGGCTAAAGCGGCAACCGGTGAGGGTTGCGCTGAAGCGGGTGCGGCCACTGCGGACCACATCTCGGCCTGCAGTCGCCTGGTTTCTGAATCGATCTGTCGGAGTTGTTTCTTGTCGCGTGACTTATAACTAAGTATGCGCTGATCGAGATAGCTTTTTAACAAGGCGCGTGCCTTCATCGCATCAACCGGAGGCAGTAAATCAGCGCGGACGTACTCAGTGCCAATGGCATTGGCCTCTTCCTCTTCGTAGTTCTTACGTTGCTCGTACCGATTGACGGCCATCGAAAAAGTGAAGCCAATGATAAGACCTAACAGTGTCAACGTGGCACCAAGGACAAACTTGAAGTCATCACGGTTGCCTGCTTCCGGAGCTCGCGTTTTTTCGTGTAACCATGCACCGATCAACGCAGCGGCCCAAAAAGAGCAGAGCGAGAGCACAAGAACCATAAATGGAGAGTCCAAGAGATTGAGCATTCCGTTTAGCGCAATGCCTACAAATCACGCAGACCAGTTAGTTGATAGGCGCACGAGGTCCGCGCACGCCACCCCCCAATTTGCCAATGGCACTTGCCCAGCGCTGGGCGCGACGGGGTCGAAGGTTCGGAATTCTCGGGCTCGTTTCTGGACAGAGTCTTAGCGACTGATAGGCCAACACTATTCCGTCTCGAGAGGACTAGTAGCGAATGCCCCATGTCACTACCACTAGCTGCGTGGAAATGCTTTTGGTCGGCGCAAAATGATATCGTCCTTCCACGTACATTCTGTATGGGGCTTCGCCCACTCTGAATGTGAGACCCACACCGCCATTCGCGCCGAGAGCGCTCGCGCTGGAGTGCACTTCGGTCAAGTTGCTAACTACGAGTCCTGACGAGCAGCTATACCCCCACCAGACCCAGGCCGGAATACAACCGATGGTTGTGCCATCTGGAATTGGTCTCGACAGGCTGGCGGTGCGGTAGTACCAGCCGCCACCAACAATCAGGTAGGTTCCGATTGACCTACCGCGCAACTCGAATTTGTATGCACTGGTTAAGGCAAAGAGATTACCGTGACCGCTCACTTTGTTCGTATTTAGTGCAACTTGAATCGGTTGAAGAGTTTGGCTGGTGGGGTAGAGCGAGTTCCACATGAACTCGCCAATAAGCGCGTTACGCCGGTCGAAGTTGTAGCCTGCGCTGGTAGTCACTCCCCAACCCCAATGCACGTACTGCGATGTCGGGCTTAAAGGCGCGGTTAACGGCATACCTAGACTAGTGGTCGCGGACGGATTGTCGTTCCCCCCCTCCTCTTGTGCCCGCACGCCAGAAACGAGCAGCAGCAAGTGGACAGCGACTAAGACGATCATTACGCGCTTCATGGCACCCTTCTGAATTACCCTACTCACCTTTGCGCCGATGAGTTCGTCACACGCCTCAGGTCAGCGGAGGTTCCCGCAACCGTTTGGAAGCCTTGTATAGCTTTGACCAAGCCAGTCCCCTTCTTCGTGGACGACTGCGCAGGGTATTGGGTCCGGAATGTTGGCCCCTGCCAAGACAGTATGGTGCGCGCAATGCGGAAAACACTGTCAGAACTGACAGCGGAGCGGAGTACTGGGTTGCCGAGCCAGAAACAATGCATTCGCATCATTCGACCGCGCTAGGAGACACAGCGAGACAGATTGATGGGAATTGAATACGTGAAATTCTTATATATTTTGTACTCAGTATTAAACTTCAGAATTCTCAGAATCTGTAGTTTCTGACAGTGTTCCTCCTTTAGCAAACCGTCGATGCTTGTGCTTGCAGAAGAGGTCCTTGGAGGCGTCATGGAAGGCGTGTTCGAACCGTGGATTGGACAGCCGGTAGTCCTGCACGTGGCCCTGGGGCAGTTCAAGCTAAGGTTACTCGGGAAGGTCTTGAAGGAGCAGGGGGAGACGCTGCTGATGAGGCCTCAATGTGGTCCCGATCTGGAGATCTCCAAAACCAAGGTCCTCGCTATAGAGGAATGCGCGTACCCACGGGCTCACGCTTGCCGCCCCTAATATGGCTCGACTGAGGAGGGAGTGCCTCCGCCTCACAGGCCGAGTAAGGATTCCTGCCTGATAGCTCGGCTTTGCTCAAAGAATGAGTAGCCAAGCAGGCCAGCCCCACTCCTAACATGAAGCCGGTAACAGATGCTGAGCTTGACCCAGAACCGAATCGATCCCGTCCGATTCCCTCGACACACTTCGGGACGGCGTTAATCCTCAAGGGACGCGGACCTTGATCGCGCAGAACGGAGTGGGTGTCGGTGTAGGCCCTGTTGGAGGACCGAAATAAAGCGCACTTATTGAGATCGCTTGCTGGGAAACCAAGAAGCTCGCATCACTGAGCCCGTCAAACTTTGTACTCGGCGAATCGTTTGAGAGCTGCACAGAGACAGGCTGAGTTAATCCGAAAAACGATGGAAAAGATTGCATCGTGAACGTATTAGGGGAAGTGTTAACCCCCACCCGGCCGGCGACATGCGTGAACCGAAGGTACACGAAATCTGCATCGGCGGTCGCAATGTTGGCCCCAGACACTGGCGTAAAGCCGACGACATGCACCGCCAGAGTCTCGCCGGGCTGCAGCACGGATGCGTCTGTAGATCCCGCAAAGCCTGAAGCAGGAACCGTTAAGCCCTTGGAGTCGACCACGAACGGCTTCGGATCCATTAGGCTGACGCTCACGGGAGCGCCCAGCGAGAGATCGCTTCCGATTAAGGTATTGGATGGCGCGCGAACCAAGTCATTCGCGACTATCACGAATCTTGTCGAGGAGGACGGCGGCTGGACAACCGTGCCTTCAACCCAATCCCCTCCTGCTATTGCCAAAGGGTCGTATTCGAGAAGCTGGAATGTACCATCCGCGTTTAGAGTCGCATCCAGACTTGCGACCTGGCCTTGCTTTGCACAAGCAAAAGACGCGCCTAGATTGAATGTTGTACAATTGGGGGACACGACTGTCGACGGCCCTTCGCTCGCCGTTACGGAGCCTTGGGTTGCGGTTTCCACCGTGACACTCCGACCGCTTTCATTGACCGACGTGACGATTCCAGTTACGTCATCAATAAAATCGACCGCGTTAGATGGCAAGCTGCTGGACATGGGCGGGAGCTCGATCGCGGTCGCGACATTAGCCGCGCCGAGATTGACGTCGGTAATTGCCTGGGTCTGCTGGTCTAGGGCCAATGCATTCTCCAAATCAAGAACAATCGAGAGTCCAGCAATCTGGCCACTTGCGAGAGTGAGAGGAAAGGGACCACCGGAGATAATAGGTGTGGACGGTCCGCCAGTCCGAGCCATAAGGCTGTCTGTTGCGCACCCTGTGTTTCCTTGAATCTGAGTGCAATAGGTGACCACTGGATTTGCGAAGCTGATGACCATGTTCGTATAACTGCCTGGCGGGATTGCAGTCGCGAGACCCAGAAACGCTGTGCTACTCTGCAGCCTGGTAAAGTCAATTTGATACGAGATCGAATTCAGCGGCACATTTATAGAACCCCCAGTCGCGGGAATCAGAGAGACTCCGACGATCGTTGCGGTGAAGGAAAGAAGATTAGTATTTGGTGGAGGGACCAGAGGAATCGCCCTAAGCGTGAGGGTTAGCGTAGCATCGCTGCTTTGGCCATTTGAGATTCCGTGCCCCCCGTTTAGATTCTGGCAGGAGATCGCGGAACAGGCGGCGACCAACAGACACAAGGTGAACAGTTTCCAGGGCTGTGCCGGGCAATCGATGCGCACAGCTGAACCATGAAGGAAGTCCATGAAAGTCCGGTTTTCGTAAGCAATTATGAACATTCGCTGGAAGGCAGGCCACTGCCAGAACTACCAGCCCAGAATCGCCAGCGACTGACTGGATTGTAGAACGCGTCCCACGTTGTCCGTATTGTCCGGCAGCAGAAGGAACTCAAAGAGGACGAAATTTTTCTAGTTGAGATCTGGACCTAATGCCGGCTGGGGCTTGCTCTTGAGTTTTGCCTTGTACACCATTGCTCTGGTTTCGAGTATCTCTGCTTGGGCAATGCGATTTGTGTTGCGCAACACGCGAGCATAAGCTCCTAGGGTGATGACTAAACGTGTATAATCCGGTGGTGAAGACTTCTCCAGGATTCCGAGAGCCCGCTTGCACAACGGCTCTGCCTCAGCATAGTAGGCGCGAAGTACATCAGCGACAGCCAAGCCACCTAGCGCGTGTGCCATTTCTAGGTCTGGGGCGTCGGAAGAGTTGTCCAACCTGGCAATCGCTTCTGCAAAAAGGACTCCGGCCTCTTCATACTTGTGCCGCTCCAGGTAGACTTGGCCCAAATTCTCTATTGCGCGCAAATAATTGATGGAATTTACTTGTGCCGATTTTTTGAAGATAGCTACCGCGCGCCTTAAACAGGACTCGGCAGATGAGCTTTTATGCTGGAGGTATTGCTCTGCCCCACGGCTGGCGAGAATGAACGCAAACTTCGGATTCTCCTGGCCAAGCACTTTTTCTGCGAGGGGCAACACTCGTTGAAAATGAAGTTCGGACGCCGCGTATTCGCCCTCTTCGAACTTGGCGATCGCTAAGTTGGTTAGTATAGCCACGACAGTTCTGTTTTCCGGGCCTAGCGTTCTTTCGCAAATGGCCAATGCGCGAAGATAGTGATCCTCCGCTTGCTTGTATTTGCCCTCTGCTTCATAGGTCTCCCCCAATTCATTGAGTAGTATCCCAACCGTCGGATGCTCGGCGCCAAAAACCTTTTGACGGATCGCCAATGAGCGGCCAAAGAGTGTCTCCGCCTCTGAGAACCTACCTTGCCCTTTTCGAAGGGCGCCGATGTTGCTCAAGGCAATAGCCACCATTTTGTGATCTGGGCCAAAGTCGTCCTCCCAAATGTTGAGCGCGCGCTGCAGCACAGCTTCACTTTCAGTGTATTTGCCTTGGCTTGTGTAGAGCGCTCCCAGGTTGTTTAGAGTGTTCGCCAGGTACGGATCTTTGGGATCATGAGCGCTTTCCTGGATCGCCTGAGCGCGTTTCAGAGTGAGTTCAGCTTCCGCATACCTGCCTTCTTCCTTCCAAACGCAGGCCAAATTGCCAAGAAGCATAGGCAAGTCCGACTCGTTGGACCCAGCGGATTTCTCCTGAATGCCAATTGCGCGGTGCAACGCACGCTCAGCTTCAGCATATCTGCCTTGATCTTCGTAGAGCGTACCGAGATTGTTCAGGGTTTTAACCAAGCTGGCATTTTCGGGACCCTCAGCCTTCTCGCGGATAGCCAGCGCGCGGTCCAGAAGTGGTTCCGCGTCCGAGTATTTCGTGTCTTCCTTCTCGACCGTCGCCAGATTCTCCAGGGCGGTGGCAACGTCGGGGTGTTCTGGACCGACCGTCTTCTCCCAGATTGTTAGAGCGCGCCGGAACAAGGTTTCCGCTTCGGCGTGTCTGCCTGTCGAGTCATAAACTGCCGCAAGGTTGTTAACGATTGCCCCTGTACTGCTGTCCTCTTCGCCCACGGTTTTCATATTAATCGTTAAGGCGTGTTGCAACCGATCCTCGGCTTCAGAAAATCGTCCTTGCTTTTTAAAGAGGGCGGCTATCTTCGTTAGTTGTACCGCTGCCTCAGGACCTTCCCCTCCGTAGATTTTTTCAGCTGCGCTGAGACTGCTAAGGTATAACCGTTCTGCTTCCGCGTAGTCCCGTCGCGCGCACAGGAAGTCAGCTAGATTGTCCAAAGCGGCTACGAGACGAGCATCGAGGTTTCCAGATTCTGCGCTTTGAAGTGCTTGTCTGAGAATATCCTCACTTCGATCTGGTAGCCGGTACACCTGCGTCGGCGTGTTTTCTTTTTCCAATGGCAAGGGCATTTGAGCTGAAGCTATAGACCCACTAGCAAGAGATATCAGAACCAGAAAGCAATTGAAGCGCATTGCGCTAGACTCCCCAACGTCACTGAACTATCGAAGAATCTAGGAGGCGCGCCTTCTTAAGAAACTGTTAGAAGTGCTAGGATTAGTTTTTCCTTGCAAAGCGCAGGCGACGGCGTGGTTTTCCTGTCTGACGAGAGGATACAGGCCACGGAACGTGGGACTGACTCATCAAGCGCAGATGCCGCTGGCCACTAGTTTGCAAGAAGATGTTTGATCAGAAGAACCTCATTCCCTCTCTCGGCGTAAAGGAGTTCGTCTACAAAGTGTTTCGCCATCAGAATGCCATAGCCTCCGGGCCGCATCCCCTGGGCTTCTCGGAAGAGCGCGTGCCGGATGGGGTCATACACGGGGTTGTTTAGCGCGGCGTGGTGAATCTCCCCTAGCGAGAAACCCTGCCCTGGATCTTTGACCCTACAGATAACCATTCTCGCCGTACTTACGTAAGAGATCTCTACAAACTCCCGAGGGTCGAAATTGCCTCCATGCTCGATGGCATTGAGCAGAATCTCGCGGAATGCAGTCGCAACGTCGTCCCTCTCCGGGTGTGGTAGATCCGAAACTTCTTGAAAGAATTGCGTTAACCGGTCGGCGGTGCTTTTGTCGCAACGAGCAATGACGCTGATCCACTCGGGCGTCGCCGAGATGACTTCAATGCCATCGTCCCAGGACGGCTCCGCCGCGGCGAGGCGTACGATTTCCGCCAGTGATGCAGGCGAGATGGGTTTAGAGAAGTAACTAAACGCCCGCTCCCGCATCGAAGCGATTACGTCCGTGGGTGTTCCGTCATCCGTAAGAATAATCAGTCGAATATGTGGACGAACTCGACGTATTTTGCGCAGCAGTTCAACATCTTCTCTGGCGCTCGTCCTGGCCCCTGTCACAATGAGGTCGTATGGTCTTACCTCTAACAATCTTAAGACCGTCTGGTTGTCCGGGGCGGAGATGATGACCCACTCTTCGGGCTTGAGAACGCTGCGGAGAACTTCGGTGACCTCCTGGTCCTCACCAACCACAAGCGCACACTCCAGTGGAGACGACAGCTTGTGTCCGTGAGCGACAGCGTCCAGCATTCCTTACTTTCCTCCAGGGCAGCCTTGTCTCCGCTCGGACATCCTGGATTGTAGAGACGGCCCCTAAGTGCGACGAAACTGTCAGATTTACCAGCTTGGGTGCAGCGGCAAGCTCTGCAGCTACTGTCCTTGTGAATGAAGATCACTGATGCGACCTTACCCCAAGTCAAAACGGCCCAAATGCGTTGGTCTGTAAGTTTTGCCAGTTTTAGCTGCTCTGCATCGCGAGTAGGGTCGCTCTTGACCGGCAAGTGAGTTTGAGCGTTTGCGAACCTGGCCTAAGTCGTCGCTGCCTGGTCGTTTGCTCAAGGAAGCCAGATAGCGCTGTGAAGTATTCAGTGACAGCTGACACCTATCCTTGCCTAGCAACGGGAGACAGCCGATGAACGCCTCGACAAAAGGAGAAGCGGTGCGGGTGGACCAGTTCTATACCGCTGCTGAAGCGAGATTTGACCGCTGGCGTTCCTTGCTGCATGCGGCGCGTGCCTGGGAAAGATCAGCGAATCAGCAGGCTGTTGCGAGAGAAAAGTATCGAGAAGCCGTGTCTAGTTCGTTTCAGGAATTGCGCGTTTGGGAGGACTTCTTTGCCTACCCTGGACAAGCTCTGCTGAAGACTCTAAGTGAATGCATCAACTCGAGCGATGCAACGGGCACCAGTCGCCTGGCGCAGTCGATCAGTGCTGCGCTTCTCACTCATTCGTATCGCAGCAATCCGGCCGAATGGGAAAGCCCCGAGCAACTCCCCGTTACTTTCGCCGACAGGCTGCCCGGAGCCGGCGAAGATAGTACCGCGTACCGTCCTTATTTCGAGGTGTTATTCGTCAGCCCTGCCCATTCGGGGGCATGGGCTGCATTGGCCCAGGAATTGCGAAAACTGCGCAGGCCGCAGGACCAATTTGTTTATGAACCTCTATTTGTCGGCAGCTTTGAGGACGCCGTGCTGGGAGCGATTCTGAACGGGAGCATCGAGGCGGTAGTGATCTACGATGGTATGCCGTTCGCTTCCTCGCATCACAGCCCGATTTTGCGCGAGTTTCTGACCACCCATCTGGCCACGAACGGCAGCGATATGAATTCAGGACAGTATGGCTTGGTGTTGGCGCAGAGTTTGCGGCAGCTGCGTCCAGAGTTGGATATTTATTTCCTAAGTGATCGTGAAGTTGAAAAGGTGGCCGGAGATCCCAGCGCCGCTTGTATCCGCCGCGTCTTCTACCAGGTTGAGGAACCTCTCGAACTGCATCTGAGCATCCTCGATGGCGTGGCCGACCGATACGCTACCCCCTATTTCGACAACTTACAGAAATACGCGCAACGGCCCATCGGCACGTTCCATGCCTTACCTGTCGCTCGAGGGAAGTCTATCTTCAAGTCGAATTGGATTCGCGACATGGGCGAGTTTTATGGTTTGAATCTATTTCTGGCGGAGTCCTCCGCGACTACCGGCGGTCTCGACAGCCTGTTGGAACCGACGGGGAACATCAAGATCGCTCAAGAGAAAGCGGCCCGGGCGTTTGGGGCTGACCACGTCTTTTTTGTTACGAACGGAACTTCCACGTCGAACAAGATAGTCGAACAGGCCTTGCTCGCGCCGGGCGACATCATGCTGGTCGACCGCAACTGCCACAAGTCCCACCACTACGGAGTGGTACTCGCTGGTGCTCTTCCCCTCTACCTCGAGGCTTTCCCGCTCACGCAATACTCCATGTACGGTGGAGTGCCGCTCCGCACGATCAAGAAGGCTTTACTGGACTTGAAAGCGGAGGGTAAGTTGGATCGCGCGCGACTTTTGGTGCTGACCAACTGCACTTTCGACGGACATATTTATAACGTTGAACGAGTCATGGAAGAATGCCTTGCGATCAAACCGGATCTCATCTTCCTTTGGGACGAAGCCTGGTTTGGATTCGCTAGATGGAGCCCCTTTTACCGCCGCCGAACCGCGATGGGAGCCGCAGCGAATTTGGAAGCAAAGTTCAAGAATGCCTCGTACCGCCAGCGGTATGAGGAGCAGCAAAAAGAGCTTGGCAGCAATCCGAGCGACAAGGCCCTACTAGACATCCGGCTCCTCGCCGATCCAGATAAGGTGCAACTGCGTGTCTATCAAACAAATTCAACTCACAAATCCATGTCCTGTCTTCGCCAAGGCTCGATGGTGCTCGTCAAAGACCCCAGTTATCGCCATGTCGAAGAGCAATTTCATGAAGCCATTTTCACTCACGCCTCCACCTCACCTAACCTGCAGATTATCGCCTCGCTGGACGTCGCGCGGCGCCAAATGGAGCTCGAAGGCTATGAATTGGTGAACCGCTCCATTCAGCTCGCCTTGGATGTGCGACGTGCCGTGAACACTCACCCACTCGTGTCCAAATATTTTCGCGTGCTAGGAGCGGATGAACTGATTCCTTCCGATTTTCGGAATTCCGGCTTCGTGGACTACCTTACGCCCGGCGTGAACTGGGCCACCGCGGTGAAGGCACTGACGGAAGACGAATTCGCGCTGGACGTGACGCGGCTCACATTGATCTGTGGCTCTGCCGGATTTGATGGCACGCAATTCAAGAACATGCTGGCAGCCGACTACGACATTCAACTCAACAAGACTTCACGGAACAGCGTGTTGTTGCAGACAAATATTAATAACACGCGTAGCGACATCGCGCAGCTAATAAAGGTTCTCGTAGAGATATCACAAGGGCTCGAAAAGAAATTGTCTGAGGATAACGGCGCCGCACAACATGCTTTTGCGGCACGCGTGAAGTCCCTTATGACGGATGTCCCCAACCTTCCGAGCTTTACTTCTTTTTTCTCATGTTTTAGAGAGGACTCCGCTAGTTCGACAGGTGAAGGAGACATGCGTTCTGCATTCTTCGCGGCCTACCGCGAGCAACAGTGTGAACACGTGAAGCTCTCCAGCCCGGAAATCGACAAACGCTTGAAGGAAGGACCTGAATTGGTGTCTGCGAACTTTGTCATCCCCTATCCCCCGGGATTCCCAATCATGGTTCCCGGGCAAGTCCTTAACGCGGAAACCATCGAATTCATGCGCAAACTGGACGTAAAAGAAATTCACGGTTATCAGGCAACGCTGGGCTTGAAATTGTTGAATCCGGCGTTTCTGAAATCGGCTAAGACGCCGAGTATCGCTACTCCAGTGCAGCCTAAGGGGAAGTCCGCGCGAACAGCAACCGCGAGCTAACTGCAGATGTCATTTGCATACGATAAAAAAGGAATAGGCAATCGTTTGATTTTCGTTTGTCGAGATTTTGGCCTGTAACTTGCCTTGAGCACAAAACCGGATCAGGCAGTGACGAGCCATTGACTGGAACACGGTCTCTAGCAGAAGACGAGGACCAAAAAGGGAGCTGGACGATGGCAATATTTAGTTGGCTCGCTGCGACCTTCCGACAGTACCCGGAGATCGCCATCTTCTTCACGATCGCCCTCGGGTACTACTTCGGAAAATTCACATTCAAAGGCCTTGGCTTGGGATCCGTTACCGCAACGCTGCTGGCTGGCGTTCTTATAGGACAACTCGGCATTACCATTTCGCAGCCTCTGAAGTCATTTGCTTTTCTCATGTTTCTGTTTGCCGTAGGTTACGGCGTCGGTCCGCAATTCGTCCGCGGCGTTGCCAAGGACGGCCTGCCGCAGGCTCTGTTCTCGGTGGTCCAGTGCGCCTTCTGTCTCGGGGTTCCCGTCGTGATCGCCAAATTCGTAGGTTACGACCTGGGCTACGCCGCAGGGCTCTACTCAGGCTCTCAAACTATTTCGGCCGCGTTAGGTCTTTCCACGGACGCCATCAACCGGCTCGGCTTGGCGGCGGACGAAGCTAAGAGGCTGATCGACTCGATGCCCGTCGCCTACGCGGTGACTTACATGTTCGGCACCGTCGGTTCGGCAATCGTGATCGCACTGGTTTGTCCCGCTCTGCTCCGCATCAATCTCGTTGCTGCCTGCAAAGACTATGAGGAAAAACAGGGTGGCAAAAAAGAGCTGGGAGGGCCGGGCACAGCCTGGCATCGCTGGGAGGCACGTGCTTTCCGCGTCCAAGCTGGTGGCAGAGTCGATGGCCTGCGTGCGATCGAGGCTGAGGCGCTACTACCCGACGCACGGGTCTTTGTGCTTCGCTTGCGTCGCGAAGGCGTAGTTCAGGAAGCAACTGCCGACACAATCCTGCGCGCGGGAGACGTCGTGGCGGTCGCGGGCCCCCGGGAGGCGTTGGTGAGTATTCTTGCCGAACGCGCAAAAATGGCCGCGGTTGCCGGTGGCCGCGATACGCAGATTACCGTTGGTGGCGACGGGCCTAGAGAAGTTGATGATCCCGAACTATTGAGCATGCCGGTGGAAGGCGTCGACGTATATGTGACCAGCAAGGACGTAGATGGCAAAACGCTGGCCGAATTAGCCAGCCTCCCCGTCGCACGTGGTGTATTCCTCCGGAAAATCACGCGCGGGGCGACTGCCACAACAATTCCAATTCTCCCAAATACGCAGATTTATCGGGGCGATGTCGTCACCCTCGTTGGTCGCACACAGGACATCACCGCCGCCACGAAGCTGTTGGGCGTTCCGGACCGACCTACCGATATCGCGGACGTGGCGTTCATCGGCGGAGGTATCACGTTGGGTGCGCTGGTCGGTTCGCTGGTCTGGAAGATAGGCGGAGTGCCGTTGACGCTGTCGACCGCCGGCGGAGCGCTGATCGCGGGGCTCGTGCTGGGCTGGCTGCGCTCGACTCGCCCCTACTTCGGACGAATCCCGTCGCCTACTGTCTGGTTCATGAATTCCGTCGGACTGAACATCTTTATCGCCATTGTTGGCATTTCTGCCGGACCGGGCTTCGTAAACGGCCTCAAGACCCAGGGCGTCAGCCTTTTTCTATGGGGAGCGTTGGCCACCACTGTGCCCCTCATCCTTGGTGCGTACATCGGGAAATACCTATTTCGGTTTCATGACGCAATTCTGCTAGGCATTCTCTCCGGAGCACGCACAACGACCGCTTCGCTAGGGTTGGTTTGCGACCGCGCGCACAGCCAGATTCCCGCGCTGGGATACACGGTCACCTACGCCGTCGGAAATACCCTGCTCACAATCTGGGGAATGGTTCTGGTCATCCTGCTTACAAGAGGACAATAAAGGGAGGCAACGATGGATGTTATGGAGTTACGCAACTTCGAAACACTAAGCCCGTTCGAGATCAAAGACGAGTTGATAAAGCTTGCAAAGAGCTCCTCCCGAAGATCTCAGTCGGCATTCCTGAACGCCGGCCGTGGGAATCCGAACTGGATCGCCACTACTCCGCGCGAGGGCTACTTTCTGCTCGGTCAGTTCGCACTTACCGAAAGCAAGAGGGTAATGGACCATCCCGCAGGTCTCGGCGGCATGCCGCAGGCACCAGGTATCGCGGGCCGTCTGAAGGCATGGCTTGCGCAGCACTCCGAGATGCCCGGCGCGTCCTTCCTCTCGGCGATGGTGCCGTTTACCGTGGACAAATTCGGATTCAAACCGGACGACTTCGTCCACGAACTCGTGGATTCAATTATCGGCGACAACTACCCTGTTCCCGACCGAATGCTCGTCCACAACGAGCGCATCACCCACGAATACTTGATGTGGGCGATGTGTGGCGAACCGCTACCGACCGGAAAGTTTGACCTTTACGCGGTGGAAGGCGGAACGGCGGCGATGTGTTACATCTTTAAGTCGCTGAAAGCCAACCGTTTGCTTCATCCAGGTGACACCGTAGCGCTCGGCACACCCATCTTCACACCATATATCGAAATGACGCATCTCGAGGACTACGACCTTAAGGTGGTTAACGTCCAGGCGCCGCAAGAGAACCGGTTCCAATATACCGATAGCGAGCTCAAGAAACTGGAGGATCCAAAGGTCAAGGCCTTCTTCGTGGTGAACCCTGGCAATCCAACCGGCGTCGCGATGAGCGAGGACACGATCAAGAAAATCGCGAATTTGGTGAAAACGAAGAGGCCGGATCTCATGCTGCTAACCGACGACGTCTATGGAACGTTTGTCCAGGACTTCCGGTCACTGCTGGGAGAACTGCCTCAGAACACTATCGGCGTGTACTCCTACTCGAAATATTTTGGATGCACGGGATGGCGGCTGGGGGTGATTGCGATCCACGAAGACAACATTTATGACCGGATGATCGCGAAGCTGCCGGATGCAGAACTGAAAGCACTGGGCAAGCGTTACGGCCCGTTGACGCTGGAACCGCGTAAGATCAAATTCATCGATCGCATCGTCGCCGACAGCCGAGACGTAGCGCTCAACCACACGGCCGGACTTTCGCTGCCGCAGCAGGTGATGATGAGCTTGTTCTCGCTCTGCGAGCTGATGGATGCAAAGAAGGAATATCAAAAGGCGTGCAAGGACATCGTCCAGCGTCGAGTCTGGTCGATGATCGACAGCATGGGTCTGCAGCTCTCCCCAAACCCGAGCTACGATGCGTATTACGGCCTGATCGATTTTGAATTCTGGGCGCGCAAAAACATCGGCGACAAAGCCGTTGAATATAT
>DASXMM010000434.1:0-4088 GCA_036495665.1 Candidatus Acidiferrum sp.
CCCCTAATCCGCGCTGCCTTTTCGGATCAGCGAACACCACGCCCGCCTCCGTGATTGGCGACGCCGTCTCAGGCCCATCCAGCGCCACCACGGGTAACCCGCACGCAATCCCCGCGATCGCGCTCCCTCTGCGCGAAGAAATTCCACCGCGCACAAAAAGCAAAACATCGCAGCACGCCAGGTGCCGCACAATCTCCTCACCCGGCAAAATTCCGAGCGCCGAAACTTCAATCGGTGACTTGTCCATCAAGTTGCGCAGCGCCTTCTCCGCCGTGTCCGAGTGCCGCCCCATCACAACGAGCCTTAGGCTTCCCAACTGCTCAGCCGCAATTTGCAAGGCCTCAGAGATGCTTGCGATCTCCCAAATCCCGCCTTCCCCGCCCGTAATCCCAAAAACACCAACGGTCGGTAGCCTTTCCGTCCCGCCGTGCTCTCGCATCTCCCACGCTCTTTCCGGTGCGGGCAAATTCGCCCCCACGGGAATAAAAACAGCCCGCGTATGTTTTTTTCCAACCCACGGAATCTTGCTGACAGGCACCGTAAACACGCCGAGATCGCAAGACCGCAGCGCTTCAGTCATCGCGTGAACCTGCGCGCGGCGCCGCAGCTTATCGATCGTGCGGCTCCCGTGATAAGGCAGCACGTCGTGATACACCATCGCCACGCGCGCCCCCGCCTGCCGCAGAATCTTCAGCACACGCAAGAAACGTAGAGGAAAGCCGCGCTCCGACCATGCCAGCGCCGTGTACTGCACCAGCACCCAACATCCACGCCACGTCATCGCCTGGCGCTCCAGTTCGCGCATCGCTACGGGCCAGCCATCGTCTAACCACCCAACGCGCGCCAGTTCCAGTTCAAAATCGTGCTCATGCAGCGCCTCACCCAAGTACCGGCAATATTCTTCCACCGCATCGGTCGGCGCATCTCGCCGTCCAAGCAAAGCGATGATGCTCCTCTCGTTCACTCTACTGTGCTCATTCCAAGGCCTGGCAAGGACTATCGAGACCTATCCGCCGAATAGACTGGATCGAACTGCCGTAAAAAAACGGGCGACGTATCTGTATAAAACGTAGCGCGAAGTTCAGAATGCGTTCGGTAAGAATCCATCTCGGAATACGGTACGCCGCATCTTGAGCCTAGAAAGGAGTCCCATGTTTTTCGGGACACGTCAAGAATCGACAGGAAGTATACGCGCCCTCCCCTTCTCTGCGCCCCTTCAACGGCGTCGCGCAGCTGCGCTACGGAGTCAAGGCCGTGCAAGACTGCCTCTGTCGGGAACGAAACGAATTGTCCGCCGTCAGCCCAGCCATACCCGTAAAGAGTGGAAATGGCATCCCAATCGCCGACGACCAGGTCTTGCTTCCCGATTAAAACGGCCATCCGCTCCGTTTCCTTCATGTCCGGGGACTTGGTTTCATGCGCCTTCACAGCCCAAACAAGATTCAACGAGATACCTGCCAACAGCAGCACCGGGAAAGCGTGTGTCATCCAAAAACGAAATCTCCAATCTTTGCTAACAGCCTCTAATCCGCTTCCAATGAGAAACGCAAGGCAGGCCAGCGGCTGCAGCCAGAGTTTGTCATAACCGGGGTCCCATATAATCGCGGGAATTATCGTGAAGGCGAAGCCGACGGTCGCAACCACGACCCCAAGTTGAACCTCTGCGGTCAGGTTGCTCCACCTCGCGACTAGGCGCGTCGCATATACAGCAAAAAAAGCGCACAGAGCCCCGAATACAATCAGCAAAGACAGTAATGAGGCCTTGGGTCCGGCCAACAAATCCCGAATCCCTACAAAATGCGGCAATAGAGGAAAAATATTTCGCACCAACCCGATTGGTAGCGCTAGCAACTTTCCAATACCCACCCCTAAGTACACTCGGGCATCGCCATGCACAAGGAAGCGCTTGAACATAGCGGGAAACCCGAGCCCCTGACGCCAATATGCCCAGCCGAAGATCACCGCACATCCAGCTATTCCGGCCAATGCAAATTCAGACAATTCAACAAATCGCGTAGGCGACGAAAACTGGCGTCCATCACGATTTGATCGGCCCAGCCAGATCAGGACAATAGCCGCGGGTGCGAGGAAAATCGTCGACTGGTACGTCGCCATGGCGAGGGAAAAAAGGAGCGCCGAGACAATAATCGGCCAGTTTGATTTCCGCTTTATCGACAGGGCAGCAAAACACATCGCGAGCAGGCCCCAGAAAACACCTACCAATGGTTCGGCGGAATCGGTGGCATGGAGAAGAAAGGCTCGCGACAGTCCGTAGGCCAGCACAACTCCCCAAGCTGAGCGTATGGAAGAACTCACCAATCTCATGAGATAGAAAATAATCGCCAAGCAGCCTGCGCCTGCGATGCAATTCATCAATTGAGTGTCTGCATAGAACTGCTCCGCACTCGTCGCCCTGAGCCCTAATCCACTAAGGAGGCGGCTCCACAGGAGCACGTTGACCGGATACAGCATGTGATTGTTTTCATGAAAGAAAAGCGTCTGGCGGCGGAACACTTCGAGACAGCGAACAGCTCCGTCCACGCCAAAAATCGTATTGGAACGAAGAAGTACAAACGAACTGGCAAAGACAACAAAAACCAGCACCGCGATAAAAGTTACCTTGCTTCTCGCGTGCTGACTTGTAGTCTCCATATTATTTCTCCACAGTGAAGCTGCCGATGATCAGCGCGTCCATCCCCGAACTGAAAAACGTCCGAATGGCCTCCGTCGGCGTGTGCACGATGGCCTCGCCACGAAGATTGAACGATGTATTCATGATGACCGGCACACCCGTGCGCTTCCCGAATTCGTCGATCAGCTGCCAATAAAGAGGATTGATCTCCTTCTCCACGGTTTGCGGTCTTGCGCTACCGTCTACGTGAGTGACCGACGGGATCACCGTTTGCTTCTCCGGCCGCACCTGCGCCGTAAGAATCATGAACGGAGAATCGCCCGCACTCTCCAAATACTCCGCCGCAGCTTCTTTCTTTATCGACGGGGCAAACGGTCTCCACCACTCCCGAAATTTTACCGCGTTATTGACCTTTGCATTCATCTCCGGATCGCGCGGGTCCGCCAAAATCGAGCGGCTCCCCAGCGCCCGCGGCCCAAATTCCATCCGTCCCTCAAACCATCCGAGAATTTTCCCACGCGAAAGCAAGTCCGCCGCTGTCGCAGCCACGTCATCCAGCCGCGTGTATTTCAACTTATAAATCCGCAAAGCCGTCTCAATCGCTTCGTCGCCAAACTCCGGCCCCCAATAAGCGTGCCGCATCGCCCGCATCGGCAAACGCCCGCCGCCGTCCATGTATGGTGCTAACGCCGCGCCAAGCGCCACGCCGTCATCCGAAGCGGCCGGCTGTACAAAAAATCCATCCACGATCCCAGACGCCACAATTTTCCCATTCGCCTTCGAATTCAGCGCCACTCCACCCGCCAAACAGACCCTCCGCGCTTTGGTTTTCTCAATCGCCATCTTCACGACGCTCATCATCGCCATCTCGCAAGCGTCCTGCACCGCATACGCCACATCTTTGTGCTGCTCCTCAATCTCACTCTCTGGAATCCGCCGCGGCCCAAACAACCTCACCATCTCCGCAAACGGCGCCGCTCCATTCGTCACAAGTTTCCTCGCATTCACTTTGTAGGGCACGCCCTCCGCCTCAATGAACGCGCGCAAATCCACGCCAGCCTTCCCATAAGGTGCGAGCCCCATCACCTTCCACTCATCGCTGTTCCGCTGAAACCCTAGGTACTCCGTAAACTCGCTGTAAAAATATCCAACCGAATCAGGAAACGGAATCGTCAAAACATGCTCGAGCCGCCCGCTCTTCCCGTGCCAAATCGAAGTCGCTTCCCACGCCCCGCGCCCGTCCATCACCACCACCGCCGCATCCTCAAATCCCGAAAACGAATACGCGCTCAGCGCATGTGCCAGGTGGTGATCCACAAAACGCATCCGCGCCTTGGTCGCTCCAAAGATCTGCGCAAAGCGTTTCGCCCCACTCTCCTGGTGCCACATGCTCATGAAATGCAGAGTCGAGTTCAGCCCGTTCGCGTACGTCGCCGGCATTTTCCCCGAAACGTAG
>DASXMM010000435.1:0-3622 GCA_036495665.1 Candidatus Acidiferrum sp.
TGCGCCGCCGCACCCGCCCCATGTCCAGCTTCTCCAACTTGCAAAGCTGCGACCGCATCATCTATGGCGTCCTCTCGCACCTCAACAGCTCCTGGGAAAAAAAGCCTTTCTTCCAATTTACACAAAATGCTTGACGCTACCGCCTGAACGATCCCCTTGAATATCAAAACATTCCTTGCTAAGATTTTGTTCGGGAAATTTCTGATCTCTCAAAGAGCGGCAGACTTCTGCCGCTCTTTAGTTTTTAGGGTTCCAAGATTCTTGACTCCGATTCGCTGAGGTTGCTGCGCTCTCCATGGGCTCCGTGTTCAAATCCCCACGCCTGTATTTCAGCGTGTACAAGAAGCGGATACTCGCCTCAAAGGGAACCTGGATTCACCCACTTGGATACGGATGCAAATCGTTTAGAATCAGCAGTTACAGGGTGGCCTGTAAATATTGATTCTAAAGAACTTACAGGAACGCTAAGTCTTTTAAAAACAACACTTACAAAAAGCAGCGGATGGGCACCTCTTCGATGGAAAAGGCATCCTGCTTGCACCACACCCAAGGGTTGTCATTCTCGCGGCATCCAATGTGGCCGTCCACAGGCAGTCCCCGGATGGCGTAAACTGATTCTCCTGGAAGGGTCATGGCAAGCTCACCGAAGAGTCCCCGCAAAGAACCAAGACGCCCCGTCTGGGCGGAAGTATCGCTAGGCGCGCTGGCGGATAACTTCCGCGCGATCCGCAAGTTCGTCAATCCCCCCGAAGAGAAGCGCAAGGCACCGCGAAAGATTCTCTGCATCGTCAAAGGCAATGGCTATGGCCACGGCGGCCCGCAGGTCGCCAAAGCCCTCGAAACAGACGGCTCCGACTGGTTCGGCGTCACGTGCACCGAAGAGGGCATCGCCGTTCGCGAAGCAGGCGTACGTAAGCCCGTCCTGGTCTTGACAAGTTTCTGGCCCGGGGAAGAATCCCGCCTCATCGAACACGAACTCACCTCTGTAATCCATCGCTGCGAGCAGCTAGAGCCACTGGAGCGCGCAGCAGCCACCTTTTTTAGTGGCCGGTCTTTACACCGGTCAAAGGGTCGAAAACTCCACCGCAACAACGGGCCAGTCTCCAAGCGCATCAAGTTCCACCTTAAAGTAGACACGGGCATGAACCGCCTGGGCATCGCTCCCAGCGACGTCGACTGTTTCGCCAGCCAACTCGCCAAGTGTAAGCACCTCGAGCTGGCCGGGGTGATGACCCACTTCGCGTCGTCAGAAGTCCTTACAAACACGCGTGTTGGAGAGCAAACCCGCCAGCAAGAAGAACGCTTCTACACAGCCCTCGATCGCCTGCGCGCGCTCGGAATCGATCCTGGCATCGTGCATCTAGCCAACAGCGCCGCCATCGCCACACGCCCCGAGACCTGGGCCGACATGGTTCGTCCCGGCGCGATCCTCTACGGCTACCATCCGGGCTACGATCCCGCCGAGCAGCGCCCGCAAATCGAAGCGCGCCTCCCGCTCAAGCCGGTAATGAGCCTGCGCGCGCGCATCATCAACATTCGCAACGTCCCCGAAGGCGCAGGCGTCGGCTACAACGAAACGTTTATAGCCAAGCGCCCCTCCCGCGTTGGCGTTCTAGCCGCAGGCTACGGAGATGGCATCCACCGCTCGCTGGGCAACAAGGGCAGCGTCCTCGTGCGCGGCACGCTCGCGCCCATGGTAGGAATTGTTTCCATGGACGTAACGATGATTGATGTCACTGATGTGCTAGGAGCCGAGATCGGCGATGTCGCGACCATCTACGGCAGCGACGGCGAGCACGTTCGGCCCGCCAACGTAGTGGCCCGCAGCATCGGAACCGTGACCTCCGACCTTCTCTGCGCGGTCAGCCAGCGCGTTCCCCGCGTCTATCTAAAATAGCCTGCAGGTCTATTCAATATAAGTAATGGACAGGATTCTTCTTATTCATTCTTCAACGTCAGCTTGACTCCCACATAATGCCGGAGTATATAGACGGCGAGAATACAAAGTCTTCTTGAACTTGTGTTCTCGTCCCGCACCGGTTTGGGTTTCCCGCGCTCCTGCGGGAATGCGGCACCGATTTTGCAGTGATACGAAATACTGTGAGGTCGTATGAGCCGATTCGTTCCTGAAGTGCAGCGTATTTCTAATTCTGCTTCCGACTCTAATCCCTCGCCTGCAGCAAATAGCGCAATAAAAGAGCGGCAAAGACGGACAGCCTTTCCTTCGGAAATGTGCTGGGAGTTTTGGTTCGTCCGCCTGTTGATCACCGCGGGCGCGATCGCGCTTTGTTACCGGCTCGCGCCCTTTGGTCTGCGCGGCATTGCCGCAGCCGTCGCCGGCTTCTGTCTGGCCCTGGTGATTCTGCTGGCCGAGTTGCGATTCCGCAGAGCGGAGATTGGCGGATTGCTGGGTGGCGTACTCGGCACGATTCTCGGAATGTTCGCGGCGCTGCTCGTTACGCTCGTCATCGCGCGCACCGAGGTGCAGGAGCCGACCAAATCTTTCCTCGAGTTTGCCGCGCTCTTCGCGTTCGCGTATCTGGGCCTCGTGCTTGGTGCGGAAAGGGGCGGAGAATTTAGGACAGCTTTGCCGGTTAGCGCGGTGGCCGGAGTTGTTTCCGCGCAGCCTGCAGTGCTTGAACCGATCAAGCTGCTCGACACCAGCGTGCTCATCGACGGGCGCATCGCGGATGTTTGCGAGGCTCATTTTCTCGATGGCGTGCTCGGCGTGCCGCAGTTTGTGCTGCACGAATTGCAGCTCGTTGCTGACTCGGCGGATTCACTGAAGCGGCAGCGTGGCCGCCGCGGCCTCGAAGTCCTTCAGCGCATGCAGAAGATGCCTCAGGTAGAGATACGCATTCTCGATCAGGATCTGACCGCAGGCGACGTGGACCACAAACTGGTGGAACTGGCACGCCGGCTCAGCGCGAAGATCGTCACCAATGACTTCAACTTGAACAAAGTAGCCACCGTGCAGGGGCTCTCGGTGCTGAACGTGAATCAGCTCGCGAATGCCCTGAAGCCGGTCGTGTTGCCGGGCGAACCGATGCGCGTGCTGATTCTGCGCGAAGGCAAAGAGATCAATCAGGGCGTCGCCTATCTGGACGACGGCACAATGGTGGTGGTTGATGGTGGCCGGCGCTTGATCAACAAAATCGTCGACATTCAGGTTACCTCCGTTCATCAGACGACGGCCGGTAAAATGATTTTTGGCAGGGTGGATGATCGGCAGGAGCAAGCCGCCGCCGTGCCGCGGCAAGCGGCAGCAGCAGCCGGCGCGGGGCACGGCGAGAGCGCGGGCAATTCTCGGAACAATTTACGAGGACGCATGGGGAATGGCGGGCGTCTCCCGGAGCCGTCGCAAGTCGATCGCGGTCCGCGGCCCATCTTCCGCGAAACTGATACCGATTAGAGTCTCGCGATTTTCAGTAAACAATCAGCAACACTCTCTCCCTTCAAAAGCTTTGAGCCCGATCCACATCGACGCCCCACCAAGTCTCCGCGAACGCAACGGCTCTCCGCGTTTTCACTGCGCCGGGATTTCGGCGGTCCGCCATTCGCGCGACAACCCGGCTTGAGGTACACTCTGGAGTTTGCGGCTGCACCGATATTCACGTCTGTG
>DASXMM010000436.1:0-6163 GCA_036495665.1 Candidatus Acidiferrum sp.
AATGGGGCGTTCGATGTGGTGGTGTGCAGGCTGGCTTTGCATCATCTTTTGAAGCCGCTGAACGTGGTGCGCGAGATGGCGCGCGTTTGCCGCAATGGGGGAACCGTTCTAGTGGAGGACATTTTCGCAAGTGAGCATCCCGAGCGGGCGGCTTATCAGGATCGGTGGGAGATTTTGCGCGATCCTTCGCATGTGCGGACGCTTTCGCTGACCGAAATGCTCGTGTTGTTTCGGGATGCTGGATTGGAGACGGATTCTGTTTCGACGGCGGACGACCTGACTCCCGAAGTGGAACGTTGGCTGGCGACGACTAAAGCGCCTGCGGAGCGGGCCGATGAGGTGCGCAAGCTCTTGAATGAGGACCGGCTGCTCGACCTGAGCGGTACACGGCCGTTTCAAGATGCGACGGGGAGACTTTGCTTCCATGCCCGGACAGCGATTCTGGTGGGACGCAAGGTCAGCTAAATTCCGGGGCCTGTACCGATGGTCAGTCGTTGATAACAAAGCACATACGGACGTACTGGCCCGCTAGCGCTATTGCGTACTACCCGATCTAGTCTCTACAATATGTCTCATCCTGAGAGATTGCGTTTCTCTTCGGAACAGAATGGCCATTCCGTCGCGGCCTTAAGTTGCATCAAATGAGTAACCTTGGTTTTGGCGCTTTGGGTGCAGCTACTTGGCGGTCTGCGCAGTCTGGTGGTTCTCAGACTTGGCGGCATAGAAAGCGGTCCGTCAAAGACAGTTGACCGCAAGTACAGGATGAGGTAAGTATTCGCCCCTGGGATATAGTTCGGGGAAGTTGCGGGTCCAAAGGCGGTTCAGTGAAGAAAGCAGCAAACTCGGTTCTCGCAGTGTTGATGACGGCGCTCTTTGCCGTGCCGCTCCCCGCAGCGCCCGGCGCAACTACAGCCGCTACGCGCCGTAAGTACGCATCGCGTTATCGCGGCGGTGTGCCTACGTTCGCAGATTCTTCCAGCCTGGATATGTCGACGTTCGATGATCCGATTGTACGCGCGGCCGCCGTGGCAGGGCTCGGACGCTATAATGGGTCTGTTGTCGCTGTCGATCCGAACACGGGCCGCATCCTCACGGTGGTAAATCAAAAGATTGCTTTTGGCGACGGCTACATTCCTTGCTCGACGATCAAGCCGACGATCGCGATTGCCGCGCTGGAAGAAAATGTGATTACGCGCGACACCATGCTCAAGGTGAGCTATCGCAAGTACATGAATTTGACGGATGCGCTGGCGCACTCGAACAACGTGTTTTTTGAAGAGCTGGGACGGCGGATGGGGTTTGACACGGTTTCGAAGTATGCGCGGCTGCTGGGTCTCGGTGAGCTTGCCGGATACAACTTGCCAGAAGAGCACCCTGGGGCATTCCCGATGGCGCCTCCGGCGCTCGGTGGCGTCGCGCGGATGTCCAGTTTCGGTGAAGGGATTCAGATCACTCCGTTACAACTTGCCGCGCTTGCCGCGGCCTTTGCGAATGGCGGGACTCTCTACTACCTGCAATATCCGCGCACGCAGGAAGATGTGGACGCTTTCGCGCCGCGCGTGAAACGCGATTTGAATATTGCGTCGATACTGCCCGAAGTACGCGAAGGGATGCTGGCTGCCGTGCTTTACGGCACCGGAAAGTCCAGCTTCGACCGTGGCGGCGATGAGACGCCTCTCGGAAAGACGGGCACGTGTGACGATCACACGACGCCGTCGCACATCGGGTGGTTTCTGACTTATGCGGACGAAGCGCATCCGAAGATTGCGCTGGCGGTTCTTTTGCGCGGGAATACGCGCAGCGTCAAGGGTCCGATGGCCGCGGAAGTAGCGGGGCGCATTTATCGGAAATTGCGCGAGCAGAATTATTTCGCGGAATCCACCAATCGCGCGTTGTCGATCGACGCGCTGACCTCAGGCAAGGGCAACTAAACTCAAAGCATCGGGTTACGCGGTGTGAGTGGAGCGGAACGCTTCCAGGCACCTCTTTGCCGTCTCCAGCTCGGGGAAGCGGCTGCCTTCCTGTTCGATGAGGTAATATTCGACGCCGCCCACGCTCTCTGCGGCCGCGAAGATGTCTTTCCACTTAGCAACGCCTTCGCCAAACAGCACGGAATAGCCTTTGCCGGCCGCGGGTGACCATTCCTTGAGGTGAAGCGACCTGATGCGTCCTGGATTGGCGCGAATCCACGCCACGGGATCGGAGCCGGCTTCGATGCACGTGCCTACGTCGAGCTGCAACATCACCGTGGGCTTCGTGTTCTTCGCGAGAATTTCGATAGGACGGATGCCCTCGACGGGAGTGAACTCAGCTTGATGATTGTGATAGCCGGCTTTCAGGCCTGACGGTTCGAGTTTTTCTGCGGCAGAGTTGAGCGAGTCCGCGACAGACTTCCAGCCATCCAGACCGGCCTTTTCGTGGGAGCTGGCCATGACCAGATATTTGCAGCCCAGGATCAGATTCAGGTCGCGAGCACGCGCGATTTTTTCGGGGCCGAGGTACGAGCTGTCGTTGTGCGTGGAATAGCAACGAAGACCGGTCTCATCCAGGAGTTTGCGCACGTCTTTGGTTTGGCTCTCGGTCCAATCAAAGTAAGGGGCGTAGAATTCAACGCATTGATAGCCCATGGCGGCGACGGCGCGGACGGTTGCGTTGAGGTCTTGCTTCAGCGCGTTGCGGACGGAATAGAGTTCCAGACCGACGGGAATTTGCGTAGCGCCGGCGGTGCGAAGAGCAAAGGGCAGCATCGCAGACATGGCGATAAATGAGCGGCGGGATACGGCATTTGGATTCATGGGTGCATCCTACTTGAGAATTGGACGGATTTCACCAAGAGGTTGGGTGAAGCGAGAGGTTGGCGATTGGACGCACGGGAGTGGATTCACGTTTGACTGGAATCGGCGTTTGAGACAAAAGTGTTCGTGTTAGTGTGTCTCGCGTCGCCACTAGCGAGCGAAACCGCGGAGGGAGAGAGTGAATCGTCGTTTTGCGATTTTGTTGGTGATCGTTTTGGGTTTCGGTGCTGGGGTGCTGGTGTATGTTTTTCGCATGCGGTTAGCGGCGTCGGCTGAATTTGAGCAGCAAGTGAGACTAGGGCAACAAGAGGCGGCTCGAATTCGCAAGCAGACGATCTTACCCACGGAAAAGCGGGTTCTAGCGCGCGACAATTTTACGTCGGCGCTGGAAAAGTTCGGGTTGAGCCACCAGGATGCCAGCAATGCGACGCAGGCGGCGCAGCTGGCGTTTAACCTCAAGCAGGTGCGTGCCGGAAATACGATCACGGTGGGGCGGTCGGTTGACGGAGACTTGCGCGAGATTGATTACAAAATTGATCCGGACCGGGTATTGAAAATCGTTCCGGCGGAAAGCGGCTTCGCCGCCGAGGTAAAGGCAATCCCTTCGAAGGTGGAGGTCGCGGCGGTTTCGGGGCAGCTTGATGATTCGCTGTTCAATGCCGTAGAGCAGGCGGGAGAATCGCCGGAAATAGCGATGCGGCTGGCGCAAATCTTCGGTTACGATCTGGATTTTTACACCGATCCGCGGCGGGGCGATACTTTTCGGGTTTTGCTGGAGAAAAAGAAGTACGCCAACGGGAAGACCGCGGGTTACGGACGAATTTTCGCAGCGGAGTACGACAACGGCGGAAAGAAATACCAGGCGCTGCTTTTTCATGACGAATTCGGGCGACCCGGCTACTACAATGCCGACGGCCGGTCGCTGCAGAAGGCATTTCTACGATCGCCATTGAAATTTTCCGCGCCGGTTACTTCGCACTTTAGCGCAGCGCGCTTCCATCCGATTCTGAAAACGGTGCGGCCGCACATGGGGACGGATTATGGCGCGCCGATTGGAACGCCGGTGCAGGCGATTGGCAGCGGGCGGGTTTTGTTCGCCGGGTTAAAAGGCGGCCAAGGGAACATGGTGCACATCGCGCACACCAACGGCTACGAAACGATGTATTTACATTTGTCGCGCATGTACGTGCGCGCGGGCGAGCATGTTGAGATTGGGAAGACGATTGGCCTCGTCGGCAGCACGGGCCTTTCGACGGGGCCGGACCTGGATTTTCGGATTTTGCAGAAGGGGCAGTACAAGAATTTTGAGAAGCTGGGTTTGCCGCCGTCCGATCCCGTTGCCAAGAAAAGCCTGCCGGAGTTTGCGGAATTGCGGGAGAGGTGGCTACCGCTTTTGAAGAAGCCCGAGTTGCTGCAGGCGGGGACTACGACGGGGGCCGCGCGCTAACAAACGGGCCGGCCAATTTGTTCTGTTCGATCTTCAAAACTTCTTAATAAATGACGGGTAGTTTGGAGTAGTCGGCGGCGCCGTCGCTGGTGACGCGGAGAACGAGCAGGGTGCGGTCATCGTGCGGGCTTGCGCCGGGTCCACTGTGATCGTCGGTCGCCGCGATGATTCTGTCGGAAAGGTCATTCGCCGTTGTGTGCGGCGCGGCATTCGCCAAAAGAGCGTGCAGGCGCTCCGAGCCGAACTCTTCCTGCCGGACGTTCAGCGATTCGAGAATACCGTCAGAGGCAAACAGAACGATATCGCCGCGGTGAAGATCGATCGTTTTTTCTTCGTACTCCGTTTCTGGGAAGAGCCCGAGCGGCACACCCTCGACACGAATTTCCTGGGCTTGTCCATTACGGACCAGCAGAGGATAGGGCCCACCGGCGTTGGACAGGGTCAGTTGGTGCGCCGCGGCGTCGTAGACGGCAAAGAGCATAGCGATGAAGCGTGCATCGAGGCGCGCCCCGTGCATGCGTAGATTCAACATTTGCAGCATGCATGCAGGATTGCACGTGCTGCTCACGACGAGCTCTCGCAGGGTGCCGATAGCAAGCGACCCGTAGAGAGCCGCGGCAGTTCCTTTGCCTGAGACGTCTCCGAGCGCCAGTGCCAGCTTGCCTTTTCCATAGGGAAGAAAATCGTAGAAGTCGCCGCCGAGAGCTCGCGCAGGCGCATACGCCGCAGCAAGATCAAGACCAGGGATGCCTCGCGCCCCGTGGGGAAGCAGTTGGCGCTGAATCTCGCGAGCGGTGTTGAGGTCATCCTGGAGGCGAAATTCATTTTCGCGGGCTTCTTCGTAGAGGCGCGCGTTTTCAAGAGCCACGGCGATGTAGGAGCCGAGCGTCGCAAGCATGCGTTCGTTTTCCAAAGTGAACGCGCCCGGCTCGGTGCTTTCGAGGTCAAGCACGCCGATAAGGCGATCCTGCAACAGAAGGGGAACGACGAGCTCGGAACGGGTGTCAACGCTAGTCTCGCATTGGATGTAGCGCGCGTCGGCGAGCACATCGTCCACGCGAACGGCGCGACGCTCGGCGGCGGCTGCTCCAGTCAAACCCCTGCGAAGGGGCACGCGCGAGAATGTCGGAACGGAATCCTCGTAGCGCATGCCGAAGACGCTTTCGAGGAGCTGGGTGGATTCGTTCCAGAGCATGACGCTGAAGACGTGATAGTCGACGATGCGTTTGACGCGTTCGGCGATGCGGCGCAGAAGTTCTTCGCGGTCGAGAATGGAGGTCAGCTCGCGGCTAACTTCGTAAAGCAGAGTGAGTGTTTTGGCCTGCTCGGGAAAGGCAGTCAGCAGGCTGCGGGGTACGGGGTCAACGTCGCCGAGAATAGCATACGAGCTTAATTTGGAAAGATCGTCCATTTCTGTGTGAGCCGCCTGGCTGTTTCTATTAGATGTAGCACAAACGAATCGGTTTCAGAAGAGGGAGAGGCAGGCTCGGATGCCAAATTAGCTGGTCCCGCCTTCCTGGTAACTCGTCACCAGGGATTGCTTGACGCGGCTGGGACCCGAAATTTAGGCTATAGATGACGGAGAGTCGGAGCCATGTATGAATCCCTCGCAGGGACAAGGTGTGGCGTCGCGCCCGTGCGCGTTCTGCGGCAAGCCAGTGCCTTCCCGGTTGAATCGCTGTCCCAATTGCCGCGAAGAGGTCACTGAGGTTCGATTGTCGGTCCGCGCGGGCAAGGATGGGCGCCGCGAAGTTCGCCGAGGCCTGATTTACATGTTTCTCGCTGCGGTGATTTACTATTTTGGCGGCGGCTACAGCCCGATGAGTCTCCCCTACTCCCTCAGTCCCATTGTCACCAGCTATTTGGCCCCCGTTGTGTTTCTTGGCGGGCTTGGGATGAGCCTTTACGGTGTTTATCTGCG
>DASXMM010000437.1:0-8561 GCA_036495665.1 Candidatus Acidiferrum sp.
TGCGCCGCCGCACCCGCCCCATGTCCAGCTTCTCCAACTTGCAAAGCTGCGACCGCATCATCTATGGCGTCCTCTCGCACCTCAACAGCTCCTGGGAAAAAAAGCCTTTCTTCCAATTTACACAAAATGCTTGACGCTACCAGCCTCCAAATTTGCTTGACAACACCCTTCCAATTTTGGTACACTTCTCCCGTTGAGTATTGCGCCCCGATCCCGTCGGGGCTATTTTTTTGCTATGGACCGTACCGCCGGCATCCTGCCGGCTCTTTGTTCTTGAATCTAACAAATCCGTATCAAGGAGACTTCTATGTCCTCAATCACCACACAGGACCGCGCCGATCTCTGTACCTTTCACCTTCGCCGACGGTCGCCAATGCCGCAATCCACGAGCAGCCGCTTGCCGGCCGCCTCCACAAGATATTTCGATCCCGTAACCGTCCCTGCCGCGCCAAGAAACGTGAGCTTTGCCATAGGTCTGCCATTCTAAACGATACCGAGTGCCTTCAATTCCGGAGCGGGTGGCAAAACAGCTCGTTGAGTCCAATCCATACACGGCGGCAATAGCGATTTCGCGTTCCATGTTTCCTCTTTGGTTGACTTGCGGCCAGTGCCAGACAATACTTTCTGCCGACTCGAATTTATCGGACGCAAGTAGCCATAAGCGCTGGCCTCTTGGTGTTTACGTCTTCAGATTGGGAACAAATTGCCTGAACTTCCATCCATGGTCGGGACGGTTGTTTCCCACTACCGAATCCTTCGCACGCTCGGCGGCGGCGGCATGGGTGTTGTTTACGAGGCCGAAGACATTAACCTCGGCCGGCACGTCGCCCTCAAGTTTCTCCCGGAAGGTCTCGCGAAAACGCCTCAAGCTTTGGAACGATTCCAGCGAGAAGCCCGTTCGGCCTCTGCGCTAAATCACCCCAACATCTGCACGATTCACGAAATCGCGGCGCACGATGGCCAGCCTTTCCTGGTCATGGAGCTTCTCGAAGGCCACACGCTCAAGCACGAAATTAGCGGGAAGCCCGTTCCGATGGAGAGGCTCGTCGAACTCGCGATTCAGTTGGCCGACGCGCTCGACGCCGCTCACCAAAAGGGAATCATTCATCGCGACCTCAAGCCCTCCAATCTTTTCGTAACAAATCGAGGCCAAGCCAAGATTCTCGATTTCGGTCTTGCCAAAATCACAAGCATCGCGCCGCTCGGCGATGAGACCGCCACGCGCTCGCCCGTCAAGACGCTCTCTGTGGCGGAAGAGCATTTGACAAGTCCCGGCACCGCGCTCGGCACCGTGGCTTACATGTCTCCCGAACAGGTCCTCGGCAAGCCGCTCGACCCGCGAACGGATCTCTTCTCCTTCGGCGTCGTGCTCTACGAAATGGCTACGGGGGCGCTCCCGTTTCGTGGAGACTCCACCGCGGCGATCTATAACGCAATTTTGAATCAGGTCCCCGTCGCCCCGGTGCGTTTGAATCCCGACGTGCCGTTAGAACTCGAGCGCATCATCGCCAAGGCGCTCGAGAAGGATCGTGACCTGCGTTACCAATCTGCGAGCGAATTACAAGCCGATCTGAAGCGCTTGCGCCGCGATAGCAGTTCGGGCCGGGCGGGCATAGCGGCTCCCCAACCCGATAGAGCCTCATCCGCGGGATTGCGCAATCTCGCAATCGTCCTCCTTCTCCTGGTCGTCGCTGTAGCCGGTTTTTTTGTTTGGAATTTTGCTTTCCGCCTAGCGAGTCTGGATCGCCTTCCGCTGGTCGCCAACGCACATATCTCGCGGTTCACTACAACGGGGAACGTCGTCGCCGCGGCGATCTCCCCAGACGCCCGCTATGTTGCCTACGCACTCCGCGAGGCGGACTCGGAGAATATTTGGCTCCAGCAAACAACCACCAAGAGCGTCCAAAAGCTCGTTTCGGCGGAGCCCGGTGTTCAAATAAATAACCTTCGCTTCTCTCCAGACGATAGCTTCGTCTTTTTCACCAAGGAATCAAAAAACAACGCAGGCGAACAGCTCAGCCAGGTTCCTCTGCTCGGCGGCACCGTTCGCAAGATCTCCGACCTTGTATACGGCAGCTATTCGTTTTCGCCCGACGCTGCGCAAATCGCTTTCTTGCGCGTCGATTATTCAAAGACCTATCAGGAAAGCCTGCTCGTCGCCCATAGCGACGGAACGGCCGAAACAGTGCTGAACTCTTCGTCCACGCCGCGTTTCTTTCCGACTTGGTCGCCCGATGGGCGCCTCATTACCTATCAAAAATTTGTCGACGAAGATCCGCACGGACAGCGTGTTTACATGGAGTCCCTGGACCTCGCCACCCACAAGACCGCCGAATTCCCTGCACATTGGAGCCGGATGGGAGATATGGCGTGGACACCGGATAGCAAAGGGCTGGTGGTTGTCGCGCAAGACCACGTAGGCGCGCCAACCCAAATCTGGTACGTCCCCTACCCGCAAGGCGCCCCGCAGCGCGTCACGAATGACCTTGAAGACTATTTCAGTCTCAGCCTTTCTGCGGATTCGCGCCAGCTTCTCGCGGTACAGAAAGATACGGCGGCAAATATCTGGGTAGCCCCGGCAAAAAATCCCGATGAGCAGAGGCAGGTGACGCAGGGCCGCAGCGACGGCTTGCGTGGAATGGATTTTGTATCGCCGGAAAAAGTCGTCTACACATCCAGTGACTCCGGAAATTGGGATCTCTCGCTTGTTTCGTTGACCGAGGGAAATCCACAAGTGATTGCCGGAGCGCCCAACTATCATAGCGCGCCCGTCGTTTGTGATTCGGGCCGCAGCGTCGCTTATATTTCCACGCCCGCCGGCGTATCGCACATTTGGAAACTGGATTTGGTATCGGGAAGCAACTCGCAGCTGACAAACGGCTTAGGCGAAGTTTATCCGCAGTGCCCGCGCGATGGCCGATGGGTGGTATACATCGCCGAAGAAACTTGCGGCGATGGCAATGTGTGCAAGATGCCCATAGAGGGTGGCACGCCCGTCCCGCTTACATCGCAGCGAGCCGTTGGTTCGCGCCTCACGCCCGACGGAAAACAGCTGCTCTTTGCTTTCGTTGATCCGGAAACAGGAGAGAAACGGCGTTTGGGGCTCCTCACTCTCGATGGCAGCAAACCGCTTAGTTACATGGACACAGGTCCGTCGTTTACCGCTGTTCGAGAAGGCCGATGGATTCCCGGCCAGCTCACGCTTGCGTACGTTAACTCTCGTTCTGGCGTGCCCAACTTGTGGACCTACCCGATGGACGGCAAGCCTGGTGCCCAATTGACGCACTTTACCACCGGCAACATTTTTTCTTTTGCGTGGTCTCCGGACGGAAGCGAACTCGCCCTCTCACGGGGAACCGTGACCAGCGACGTTGTCCTGCTCTCGCGGACTGCGAACAAGTAGCACTCTCGGGGAACAAAACGATGACCACTGCGCCCCACGCCGCCACCCGCCCCTCTTCTCTGTGACCTCTGATGACTCGGTGTCCTCTGTGTAAAATCTTTTTCCGTAGTCTTTTGCGCTCCGAATTTGCTTGACAACACTATTCCAATTTTGGTACACTTCTCCCGTTGAGTATTGCGCCCCGACCCCGTCGGGGCTATTTTTTTGCTATGGACCGTACCGCCGGCATCCTGCCGGCTCTTTGTTCTTGAATCCAACAAATCCGTATCAAGGAGACTTCTATCTCCTCAATCACCACACAGGACCGCGCCGATCTCTGTACCTTCACCTTCGCCGACGGTCGCCAATGCCGCACCCCACATTCCGCCACCCATCTCTGCCTCTGCACCTTCCACGCCCGCAAAGAAGTCCAGGCCCAGGCCGCTGCCAACCTCGGCCACGACGTATCCTATTTCTTTTCTGGCGAGTACCTCTCCGCCTGTGACCTCAGCATCGCCCTCGGCCGCCTCTTCCCAGCCGTCGTCCAGGGCCACATCAAGCCCAAAACCGCTGGGACTCTCGCCTACCTCGCCCAGACTCTCCTCCAGACCATCCAGCTAGCCCAGCACGAGTTCACCAACTCCTGCGGCACCAAATACTGGGAAGAGTCAATCCGCGAATCCCTCGAACAGAACCTCGAGTATCGCCAGAAACCCGCCCCACCGCGGCCCCAGCAAATCCAACCCCCAGCTCCGCCTCCACAGCCGCAACAAGCGACCGGAAATGACCAAGCCGCCGAGCCGCTCGCCCAACACACAAACGGAGACGAGCCCTCCACCTAACGTCTTGGTTTAAACAGCCTACGATCTCACAGGAGTATTCGCTATTTCTTTGTTGACTCTTGTGATATACTACTTATGGGAAACCTAAGAGAACAATTGAATGATTGCCCAAACATCCCTTACCGGCTTTGGATCGGAAACCGGGTACCGGGAGACAGTGTGGGGAGAGTGGCATGACTGCGGAAAAACTGTTCAGCATCCTGAAGTTTTTGGACGATCTTGATAAGGAGCTTGGGCTGCAAGCAAATCTGGAATCGGTCAGGGACGCACTCTCCAAGCTCACTGGCTCGCCGGCGAATCCACCGTTCCAAAGCGCCTTAGCATCGGCCATGGAGGCATTTTCTAACTCTGCAAAACGATTGGAGGTCATAGCACCGACACAAGCAACCGTGATCGAGCAGCTAGGAGGACGTAGATATTTCGACCAGAGCATTGCGGATGAAGTCAGAGACGTCATTCAAAAGAACGCGATGACACCTTCGGTGCCGCGAGACTATGTTGAAGATTTGGCGGAGAAGCGAGCAGCATTCCTTGCCACGATTCGCGGCGCCCTCCAAAACCTCGCGGAACTAGGAATCAAAGTATCCACCGTAAAAACTGACTCTGCAGATGTTGCGTTTCTGATTCCTCGGGAACTCTTTGAAAATCATCTAGGGAACTTCGCCAAGGAATTGGGGTTTATCAGCCGCTTTGTAGGGGATGTGAGTGAGGCAGTTACCGGCCACGCTCAACCTACTGAGCTAGAGGAGCTATCGTCGTCGATTCCGACTGTAACCCTGCTAGCCAATGTGGGAGTAATCAGCTTAATTGGTACCGTCGTCAACAAGTTTTTGGAGGCTTGGCTGAAAATCGAGAAAATTCGTCGTATGCGTGCCGATATGAAGGAAATGGGAATTGAAGGAGCGCCCATCGAGGTTCTGACTGAGCAAATCACAACCACCGTGACAGAGGTTATTGAAGAATCTGCCGAAGTCATCGTTGCCAAGTTCCCCGGCGATAGCGGCAGAAAGAATGAACTGGCAAATGCCCTGCGAACGGATACGCAAAGGCTCTTCGGTCAAATTGAACGCGGCCTCCGAATGGAGTTTCGTGCAGCGACCGATGGTAAGGGCCAAAATCAGGCAGAACTGCAGAACATTTCCGACCTGAGCAAGAAACTCAATTTTCCAGAAGTAGCCAAAGAGCCGATCTTGCTCGAAAACGGGAAGATCATTGAAGGTGAGATCCGCTTGGCCAAGCACACCAAGAAGACGACAAGCTTAAAGACAACCACGTCCAAAAAGGAGACCAAAGAAACGAAACCGGAAGAGAAATGAGGCCACGCGACGTGGGAAACCGGGGACAGGCGGAATGTTCGTTCTTGCGAGCGAGACTGTCCGAAAAGCATTAGATAACGTGCCGTCCACATTCCACCGAGAGCTTCCAAAATGACCAAGGAAGAATTAGAGACAGTTCTAAGGACGCTGGATATTTGGGTGATTGTGTTCGGCATACTTGTGGCAATTGGTGTCACGGGAGAGGCGATTGTTGGCTACTTCCACTTTCGAAAAAGCGGCCAACTCCAAAGACTGCAAGCTGCTGAAAATCTTGGGCAACAAGGCGAAATCGAACGACTGAGGAATCAAACCGGGCAGGTAATGGAACGCGCAGCGAAAGCGGAGGAACGTGCAGCAGAAGCGAACAAAGCAGCTGAGGAAGAGCGACTCGCGCGCTTAAAAATAGAAGAGCGTCTGGCGCCACGCAGACTGACGGCAGAGCAGATTCATTTCCTACAGACAAAACTCGGACGATTTGCGGGGCAGCCAATCCAGATCAGCTATTTGGTAGGCGACGTGGAGAGCCAAACCTATGCGAGTGAATTTGCGGAGGCTCTCGGACCCATTGGGTGGCAAGTCGGCATGGGGCCGCCAAATATGTTCAACTTTGCGGGGCTTGCGATTCGAGTGCAAGACCCAACCGAGGTTCCCGAAGCAGCAGAGGAAATGGCAAAGGTGATTGAGGCAACGGGAATTACTGTGCAACGAACACATACGCCCAACAAGGTTCAGATAAACGGAAATCGCCCTAGCCGTAGCTTTGATCTCTGGGTGAGCAAAAAGGGTGGATCAATTGTCGTAGCTCGAGGCCCCATGCCGCTTCAGATCCCTCGCATTAGCGAGATTGCATCAGGAGCGGGCGTCGATGGGATGTCAGATGAAGAATTGGTGGCTGCGGCGGTGGAATTTGCGCGTGCGATGCGCGAATTTGAGGCGTCCAATCAAGCGCAACTCGCCAACGAGTGGCGGGCGGACAATCAGCCAATCTTGCCGGGATCGTATCGCTTCGTTTTTGAGGAATTCAGGGTGAGAGCAATCCAGATTCGGGACGAACTCCTTCGGCGCTCTGGCGCGGATAGGGCAACCACGTTCGCGCTTGATGCCGATACTCTTGCGGGCCCCTCCCCAATCGCAGATGCGGCTAATTACCTGGACGAGCTCGCCAAAAAATTATCGACCTCACGCAAATAATATAGGTCGAAAATCGGCGGGTGGCCGGCCCTTGACTCGCTAAGAACTCCTGGGGACGAGGCCTGGGACAGACGGGATGTTCCCCTTGTTTCTGCGAGAGCCAACAAGGTGGCGTGAGCGCACCAGCCGAAGCCCCAGCAGGCACCCAATTTCAATGAATTCGCAGGCCGTTTAGAATCAACACTTGCAAAAGTGTATCAAAACAAAGAACTTTAACTATCTGTGGAATGAACACTTATGCAAAAAGGGGGGAGGGTCCCATTCGTACAGAGATGCCCCGCCCGCACAGTTAACGAGATCCGAGTGAAATCCTGGGTCGTTGTGGTCAGTGGGCCGGGGCCGATTCTTCGAGCACTCAAAACAAAATCCTCGTCGAACCAGCCCCAAGTCACGTCATAGCATTCCCCTGCTTATTCCTTCCGTTCAATCCGCCGCGGCAGCCTGCTTCTCCGCAACGACGGCGTCAAGGTCGAAACGATCGAGGTTCATCACCTTGGTCCACGCAGACACGAAGTCTTTCACAAACGCCTCCTTCGAGTCGGCACATGCATAAACTTCCGCGATTGCCCGGAGCTGGGAGTGTGAACCGAAGACGAGGTCGACACGAGTGCCGGTCCATTTGATTTCGCCCGTCTTGCGATTGCGCCCCTCAAACACGCCTTCCGATGCAGAGGAGGCTTGCCACGTCGTATTCATGTCCAGCAGGTTGATGAAGAAGTCGTTCGTCAGCGTCTCGGGCCGCTTGGTGAAGACGCCGTTCGCGGACTTCCCGTCATTTGCACCCAGGACGCGCAAACCACCGATGAGAACCGTCATCTCCGGAGCAGTCAGCGTCAGCAATTGCGCCCGATCCACCAGTAGCTCCTCAGCCGATAAGCTCGGCCTGCCACGGAGATAGTTGCGGAATCCGTCGGCGGCTGGTTCCAGCGGCGCGAAGGAGTGGGCGTCGGTTTGCTCCTGCGACGCGTCCATGCGCCCCGGAGTGAAGGGGACTTTTATGTCGTATCCGGCGGCCTTCGCAGCTTTCTCGATCGCTGCATCGCCGCCGAGAACGATCAGGTCCGCAAGCGAAACCTTCTTCCCGCCAGACTGAGAAGCGTTGAACTCCTTTTGGATCGCTTCGAGCGTCTGCAGCACCTTCGCCAGCTGTGCCGGCTGGTTGACGGCCCAGTCCTTCTGCGGCGCGAGTCGAACGCGCGCGCCGTTCGCTCCGCCGCGTTTATCAGAGCCGCGGAACGTCGACGCCGACGCCCACGCCGTTGAGACCAACTGGGATACGGACAGCCCCGATGCGACGATTTTCGCCTTCAGAGCGGCAATGTCCTGCTCCCCGATCAACGCATGATCCACTGCGGGGATCGGGTCTTGCCACAACAACGTCTCCTTCGGAACAAGCGGGCCGAGATAACGCACGATCGGGCCCATGTCGCGGTGCGTTAGCTTGAACCAGGCTCGGGCAAATGCGTCTGCAAACTGCTCGGGATGTTCGTAGAAGCGCCGTGAAATCTTTTCGTAGGCAGGGTCGAACCGCAAGGAAAGGTCGGTGGTCAACATGGAAGGTGCGTGACGCTTTGACGGATCGTGCGCATCCGGCACCTTTCCGTTGCCCGCACCATTTTTCGGTGTCCACTGATGCGCACCGGCCGGGCTCTTGGTCAGTTCCCAGTCGTAGCCGAAGAGGTTCTCGAAGAAGTTGTTGCTCCACTTCGTGGGCGTCGTGGTCCAAATGACTTCCAAGCCGCTGCCGATCGCATCACCGCCTTTGCCCGTCTTGAATTTGCTCTTCCAACCGAGGCCCTGCTCCTCGATGGTGGCGGCTTCCGGCTCTGC
>DASXMM010000438.1:0-3398 GCA_036495665.1 Candidatus Acidiferrum sp.
GGTTGCGGAATCTCGTCAAGTAAAATCAGCCGGGGCGGCCATCATCGAGCGTCGGCGGCTTGCCCACAAGGTCTGTCGCCTGACCAGCGACGCTTGGGCCCATGACGTGTTCGCAAAAATTGTGGCCGACGTGGCCGCTTGAATTCGCCAATCCATTCGGGTAGAGCCGCGACTTCGAAAGCAGGAGGAGCCTCGCCGATTCCAGTGTGGAAGCTGCGAGGACCACGACTTTCGCGCGCACCGTGTAGTCCTTCATCGTGCGCGAATCGGTAAAGTGCACGCCGCTGGCTTTGCCCGTCTGCGGATCAACGATTATTTCGCGCACGACGGAATCGGTGCGCAGCGTCAAATTGCCCGTGTCCATCGCTGGATAAATCAGGCCTGTCGGCGAGTCAAAGGCCGCGTGAATATCGCATCCACCTTTGCGCTCACAAGCTCCGCGACCATAACAGCGGCTGCGATATTTATTGTGTTTCAGGCCGTCCGTGGTGACGCCCGCGCGATACTGGGTCAAAACGCGCCCCATCTTCTGTAAGCCCTGCTTGAGCGTAACTTCAGCGCAATTCAATTTCGTAGGCCGTTGGAAAATACTGTCGGGAAGGTAGGGAAGATTTTCCTTTACGCCGGTAATGCCCAGGTACAAATCCACTTTGTCGTAGTAAGGCGCGATGTCGCTATAGCTGATCGGCCAGTTTTCGCCGAATCCGTCGCGGTCTTTGGCTTTGAAGTCGTAGTCGGAAAGGCGCAGCGCGAGGCGGCCCCAGATATTTGTTTTGCCGCCCAGGCACCGTGCGCGAACCCACGCGTAATTTGTGCCGGTAAATGGGTTTTCACGTTCATCAACCAAAATATTCTTCATGTAGTCGGTGTTTCCGACGTAGCTCTTAAGCTGTTTCGATTTTTCGAAGCCCGGGCCATACGGCGGCCTTCGAATGGTGTACTCATTAAAAGAAAGAGAATGCGTGTCCGGCGGCGCGGCGCCGCGATGCGCGTTGTCGTAAGGCCATTCCATCGAACGCAATTCCTGTTCGATGTTCAGTTTCTTTCCCGCTTCAAGAAGCAAGACTTGCAGCCCATGAGTGGTAAGAACGTGCGCCGCCATTCCTCCAGCGGCTCCCGATCCGATGATCACGGCGTCGTATTTTTTGCTCAGGTCCACTTCTTGGTCAGCCATTGAAAAAGCTCGCTTTCTCTGTGGTTCGGGCCGATGCAACCGCACTCAACAATGAACTTTCTTGGGCTGGAGTTCAACTGCCAGCGCGGGCGGGGGCCACGCCACGGGCGCGCTAGCGATGAGCTAAATCTCCAAGGTTCTCAGAGTTTGGTGTGCTGGTTGCGCTTTCCAGCACGCATCGGTCGCCTGCCCGCGTGTGGACCGAAGTTCCACCGGTATCGAGCTTTTTCGAGCAGAAAACAGCATCTAAGGAAAACACATGGACCATCGGGAGGAAATTCGCAACTATCTAAAAGAGCTGCTCCTCCAGAAGGGCGACAAACAGCCCTTCTCGGATGACGCTTCGCTGCTGCTCAGCGGACGTCTCGCCTCGGTGGATGCCGTCGAGATCGTCGTTTTCCTTGAGGAGGAATTCGCCGTTGACTTTGCCGAGATTGGCTTCGACCAATCGCTGATCGACAGCGTCGTCGCCATCGATTCGCTTATCCAAACGGTGAAGCGATAAGGCCTCTGCTTCTCTGCGTCCTCAACCTCTAGCTGGCCGCCGGTGCCGCTTCATAAATTCCGCCAAGCGAATCCGATCCTCATCGCGCACCGACAGGAACTTCAGCCCGAGCCCGCGCCCTTGCTCCACATGCTTGATGACCGCCTCTGCGCGGACCTGCCCCTCTGGCACAAGAAAGTCCAGTTTCGCGATTGCTCCGACGACCGCGCGCCGAGCGGTTTCGAGAAACAAGCCTCCCGTGCTCAGGTTACGAATGGGCGAAAGATCGTCTTTGCCGGCGCAACTCCAGAAAACGCAAACGCGGTCCTGCAATTCGATGCGAGCCGTGAACCTGCGGGAATAAATGGGTGCTTCTGTCAAGACAGTCTCCACCCGCCGCGAAAAGGTGCCGCGGGCTTGCTGGAGGCCATGGGCCAAACGATCCTTGGGGATCTCCGCCAGACGAGTCAACTAAATCTACACCCGGAGTGTTAACTGCGCATCAAAAAACCGTTGCAAATTCGATACGGTACCGGTTCATTCGCGCGTAAAGGTAAGCGTGATGCGGTCGGTTTCATCGACGACTTTGTAGTCGGCGGGAGGTTGAAACAAAGAGAGGATCGGGTTCGAGAGGTCAATGTTACTGAGGCGCGTTGTCCTCTCGCCGTTGCGAGGATCGCTGTTCTTACTGAGAACCACAATTTGTAGTTCCGGCGAAGTCCACGTCTCACTGACGATGCTGAAAGGACGGTCATTTCCCTCAAGTCCTTCGGGGATGATCCGAGTCGTTCTCGTTCCCTCGACCATCACGCCTTCCGTTGTTTGCGACCCGATGGATTCTGTAGTTATGGTTGGCTTCAAGGCTCCCTCAGGCATAACCGTTTTCGCCACAACTTCGGGGCCGGCGTTTCTGATGGCAGGGGCAGTTGTCGGCGTAGGATGCCTGACCTGCAAAACAAATCGGTGCGCTACATGATTTTGCTCATCCAGAATGTAGGAATATCCCGAAACAGGATCGCGAATCTCAACGATGATGCCGTCCGGAGCGCCAGCCAGCCCTTGGCAGAAAGCCCGCTCCGTCCTGCTCCTTCCCTGGGAATCGCGATAGATTTTTTCGCTCATGGGTTTGCGCGTGATATGGGTGCCGTCCGCCAGAGTCTGAACCGTCGAAGACTCCTGCACGGCCGAATAGGGAGGGGTTGTCACGGGCGCGACCATCACATAAGTGGGACCGAACGACGCTCTGCAAGTTATCGAATGCGTGGTTGCAGCCGCGGTACCCTGCTGCCCAACAATAGGCGTTATTTGACCGAATGTTGCGGAAGCGAAGAAGCAAAGCGAAAAGGAGAGCAGGGAGGATGGACGAACGCGTTTCATGAGGCACCTCCATGGCCAAATTCAGCGGCGACGATGTTAGCCGGAATGCTACTGCTCTTCTTGATGCCGTGCAACGAAGAAAAGTTGGCCTGGAAGGAATTCCAAAGCGCGGGCCGAAGTTTCCAAAAGGTTAGGCGGGTCCATGCGCTGCTGGCATACAATCGGCGAGGGTCGATAAAGCTGCTTGGCGGGGGCCGGCTTATGAGATTCACAATCCGGAAAAGGTTCAAGATTCTTGCGCCGGGAAATTCTCTGCGAAAGAGAGTGGCGTACAGCCTGGCGATCGCGCGCCTGATCCTGGTGCCGGTGATTTTGCTGGCGGTCTATTATCTCTTTGAAATGGGCTGGATCGTGGACCGCATC
>DASXMM010000439.1:0-12597 GCA_036495665.1 Candidatus Acidiferrum sp.
CCGGCTGGAGTTGGGGTGGGGAGAGGAGGAGTTGCCGGAACAGGTTCGCGCGGCGATGGAGGGGTATAACGCGGACGATTGTTTTTCTACGGCGGAGATGAGGGATTGGCTGGAGGCGCAGCGAGCGGAACTGCTTGCGCGGGGAGCGAGCATCGCTCGGCCTGTGGCACCGGATGGCGACCCATCGGACGAGTTGGATGAGCGCCAGAAGCGCGTGGCCGCACTGGTGGACGAGTTGACAGCGGATGTCCCCGCGGACGCGGAGCAGAGGACAGAGGAAGAGCAAGCTCGGTGGTTGCTGGCGCAGCTCTTGGATTGGCACCGACGAGAGAACAAAGCGACGTGGTGGGAAGGCTACCGACTGGCGGAATTGGACGAAGAGGAGTTGCTGGAAGAGCGTGCGGGCCTAGCCGGGATGCGGTTCCTTGAGCGACGGAAAATTGAGCGCGGGATTGCGGTGGATCGGTACACGTTTGAGAAGCAGGAGACGGAGGCGCGGGTAGACAGGCAGGCGAACTGGAAGGGCGAGAGATTTGGCGAACTGGTAGCGGTGGATGTGGCTAACAGGACCGTGGATATAAAGAAGACACGGAAGACCGCGGAAGTGCATCCGAAGGCGGTCTATTTGTGGGATCGGCCGTTTGAAGTGAAGGAGCATGCCGAGGCGCTGTATCGAATTGGGAGCTGGGTGGCGAAGAACAGTCTTGAGGCGGAAGGCAGCTATCGAGCAGCGCGCGATTTGATACTGCGTAAGGGCCCGCGTCTCCTGGGCGGAGAAACCATTGCGCCGCTGCCTGGCGAGGAGCCAAAGATGACGGCCTGCCGCATTGCGGCAGCACTGGATCGGGCGGTGTTCGCAATACAGGGGCCGCCGGGCGCGGGAAAGACGTTCACCGGTGCGCGGATGATTTGCGAGTTGGTGACGAAGGGAAAGAAGGTCGGAATCACGGCGCTGAGCCACAAAGTGATTCGGAAACTGCTGGAAGAGGTGGTTCTGGCAATGCACGAAGACAAAGTGGCGGGCGTGCGATGCATGCAGAAAACGGAGGAGGAAGAGCCTACAGCGGATATCGCGGTGGCGGAGAAGAATGAGGGGGTGTACACGGCCTTAAAGTCAGGCGTCGCGAACGTGGTGGGTGGGACGTCATGGTTGTGGTCGCCAGAGCGTGCGTTTGAGGTTCTGGATGTGCTGTTTATTGATGAAGCGGGGCAGATGGCGCTGGCAGATGTGCTTGCGGTTTCACAGGCGGCAAAGAGCATTGTGCTGATTGGTGATCCGCAACAGTTGGAGCGTCCGTTGAAAGGAAGCCATCCGGATGGCGCGGAGAAATCGGCACTCGAGCATTTGCTCAATGGAAGAAAGACGATCTCTGGTGAAGTAGGAATGCTGCTGCCGGAAACATGGAGGCTGCATCCGAAGATCTGCGCGTTTACGTCGGAGAATTTTTATGAGGGGCGTTTGGCTTCGCGAGAGTTATTGCAGAACCGCGTCCTGGAAGGACACGGCTGGATGAGTGGGGCAGGACTCTGGTTTTTGCCGGTGGAGCATAAAGGGAATCAGAACGCCTCTGCGGAAGAGGTGGAAGTGGTCGCGCGAATCGTGGAAAGTTTGTTAAAGCCCGAGGTGCAGTGGTATCGCAGCGCGGGAAACCGGAGGAGATTGAAAGAGGCCGATATTTTGATTGTGGCGCCTTACAACGCGCAGGTGAGCGACCTGACGGAGCGGTTGCCCGGGATGAAAATTGGAACGGTGGATAAGTTTCAAGGGCAGGAGGCGCCGGTGGTGATTTATTCGCTGACGACTTCTTCTCCGGAGGAGGCGCCGCGTGGAATGGAGTTTTTGTATAGCTTGAACCGGTTGAATGTGGCCACTTCACGGGCTATGACCGCGGTGATTGTGGTGGGCAGTCCGCGGTTGTTTGAGCCGGAGTGCCGGACGCCGCGCCAGATGCAGTTGGCGAACGCGTTGTGCGCGTATCGAGAAATAGCGACAGAAGTTGATCCACGAACGATTTAGGGGGAACCAGCTTCCTCGGGTGCCTCGTCCGACTCCAACTCGAAAACACAGAGATCAAAGCTGAAGGTTATTCCGTACCCAAAGGAAGGAAATACTGCGTGCCTTTGACGGGGTCCTGGAGGCGCCGGAGGAGTTGCTGGAGGTCTTCGCTGCGCTCGACAAAGTCGATCTCGGAGGTGTTGATGACCAGCAGGTCGGAGGCCGCGTAGCGAAAGAAGAAGTGTTCGTAGGCGTGGGCGACTTCTTCAATATATTCGGGAGAGATTTGCGATTCGTCGCGGGAAGCTTTTTTCGCGATGCGCGCGCGAAGCACCTCTGGCTTGGCTTGCAAATAGATCACGAGATCGGGAGCCGGAATATCGGCGGCCATGGATTCGTAGTAGCGGTCGTAGAGTTTTAGCTCTTCATCATCCAGGTTGAGATTGGCGAAGATGCGGTCTTTTTCAAGAAGAAAATCGGAGAGGACCGGGCCGGGCGCTTCGACGGCGAGAGCTTCGCGGATGCGTTTTTGGCGCTCGATAAGGAAATACATCTGGGCGCGGAAGGCGGCGCCTGCTTTTTCTTTGTAGAAATCGGCGAGAAACGGATTGTCTTCGCAGTCGTAAATGCGCCGGGCGTGGAGCCGTTCGGCGAGTATCTTGGCGAGAGTAGTCTTGCCGACGCGCAGCGGGCCTTCGATCACGATGAAGCGGGGAGATTGCGGGCCGCGCTCTGGAACGGGAGCGCGCTTGGCTGCGGTGGATTCGTTGGCCGCCATCGTTTCGTGGGACCTCGAGAGAAACCTCAAAGCAAACTTCAGAGCGACAACTAAAACGACCGCGGCAGAGCCCGGTTGATGGGCGGATTATAGCAGAGTCACCCGCCGTGCAAGCGCCTTAGAGCGGGATTTGCTCAGTACGCAAACGCACAGCCGATGGGCGGGGAGCGTCGCTGTTGGCCGGGGATGCGTGAGAGACAGAAGAAAAGCGGAAGCTAGGCTCCACAGTCCATCGGCACGGCGGTGCCGGAAAAGAGAAAATTTGTTCATATTGAGGGCTAGTACCGGAGTTTCCAAAACGGCAAACGGAGGTGCCAGAGGAGGGTACTAACCAGAATGTGACCAACGGGCCAGTGCGGACTGCCCTTTAGGCCAGTATATTCTCCGTAGTTGAGAGTGGGGACCGAAATGCACAGCTTTCAACCACTGAGGTGAAACATGCTGCTCGCAACGATCCTCTTGCTCTACCCCTTTCCGCAGACTGGGGATACAGTAAAGGCTGTAACGGAGCGCTCCGCAAGCGTTTCCGTGGATGCGGCGAACGACTCTTCCTCCTCGAAACCACTTCCATCCGTGCCGACTCCCAAGATTAAGACTGACACTGAAGTTGCTGCGACCGTAAGTTCCGCAAGTGTGACGCCCGCTTCGGGGGCGGCGCCGGTCGAACCGGGAAGCGCACCCCTGTCCATTCGGCCAGGTAAGCCATTCAACCGCGAAGACGGCTACGAGCGGAAGAAGAAAATATGGATCGCGCTGACGGTTGCTTCGTCCGGCGCGGCGTCATTTGACGCCTGGTCGACGCGGCGCGCGATTTCCGGCGGCTATGGAACGGAATCGAATCCTCTGCTCGCGCCCTTTGCGCATTCCAACGCTTTGTATGCCGCAACCCAAGTGAGCCCCGTAGTGCTGGACTATGTCGGACGCAAGATGATGACCAGCGAGTATCCCTTGCTCCGAAAATTGTGGTGGCTGCCGCAGTCCGCCGGCACGGGAGTATCGCTGTTCGCGGGAGTGCATAACGTGGGCGTGGTTCCCTCGCACTAACGCCCGGAAAAAAGGAAACCAAAAACGTCCCGGTGCAGCGAGCCACCGGGACGTTTTATTTTGGCCGGCTGCGCGTGCGCTGATCTGGAACCCACGCGTTCTTAACCGTTGTCGCCTGAAACTTACTTGCCTACGACCACGATGGCGAACGAGCCTGGCTTCATTTTGCCGCGGCGCTCGCCGGCGGCCGGAGCATCGAATTCAGCCGAAGGAAGAAAGATGTTGTGGGTTTTCAGGTCCAGGCCCATGGTGCGGGCGCTGCGCTTGGTGGGCACGCTTTCCACCACAGTGTACTTGTCTGGGGAGTCCTGGTGAATCACGGTGAGGTTGCCGTCGCCGCAGGAAGCAAACACATAACCTGTGGCTGGATCGTAGCCAGCGGCGTCGGGGCCTTCGCAGATGGCAGGCGTTGCGACGACTTTGCCGGTATCCGCGTCGGTCACGGCCATCACTTTTTCATCACAAACCGAAAAGAGACGACGGTTCTTCGCGTCGATGGCCAAGCCCGAAGGAGACTTGCACGGCGCGAGAGGCCAGTGGTGAAGCACTTTGAGGTTCTGCGCATCGATGTGATAAAGCTCGGAGGTATCCTCGTTGTTCACGTAGACACCACCTTTGCCATCGGCGGCGGCAAATTCTGGTTTGCCACCCATGTCGATCGTGCCGAGCACCGTGCCGTCGGCGGCGTTGATGGCTGTCGAGTTCTTGCCGCCAGGGGCATTCCTGCGGCCTCCGTTGAAGGTGAAAACGCGCTTGGTCACCGGTTCGTAGAGGATGGCGTCGGGGTTGACGTCGGTCTTCACGTTGCCAATCGTCTTCAGAGTTTTTAGATCAAAAATGGTGACGTCGTTAGACGCGCCATTGCTCGTGAAGCCGCGGCCGAGGTCGGATGCGATCGCGATGCCATGCACGCCTTTTGTGTCGGGGATATCGCCAACGATAGCGTACGTGTCGGCGTCCATGACGACGGTGTGGTCGCCGTGCGAAATGTAGACGCGGCGGGCGGCGCTGTCGACGTAGATGTAATCCCATCCAGTGTCGCCGCCGACTGGGACGGTTTTAATGACCTTATAGCCTGAAGATGCGGGAGCCGGCGTGGCAGCGCGAGAAACTAGGACGGCAGAAAGAATCATCGCGGTCGCGAGGGAACCGAGAACGAATAGTGCAGCTAAATTCTTACGCATTGAGTATCTCTCCTGAAATTTCGCCTTGTATGGAGATCGGCTCAACTATGGATACATGGAGCGACCTAAACGCAAGATAAATGATAAACGGCCCGAGCAGACAGCGGGGACTGCCACTCCGAAGGTTCGGGCGGGGCAGACCGCGCCCCCACAAATGCTAATCGGCTTTGTGTTGCTGGAACCAGCCGGCGACGTAAAGAATTTTAGTGATGTGATGGCTGGGGCGGCGGCCGATGCCATGCGGCTCCTCGGGAACTCGGACTAAGACGGCGTCGATGTTGAGAAGCTTGAGCGCCGCATAGAACTGCTCAGCCTCGGAGATCGGAGTGCGGAAGTCAGCTTCACCGGTCATGATGAGCGTGGGCGTCTTGATTTTCGTGACGAGATTGGTGAGCGAGCGTTGCATGTACTGCTCGGTGTTATCCCAGGGATTGCCGGGAAACCAATATTTGGCGACCCAGGGAATGTCCGTGGTGAGGACGAAGCTGTACCAGTTGATGACCGGATAGAGATCGGCGGCGGCGCGGAAACGTTCGGTGTGCTCGATCATCCAGGCGGTGAGAACACCGCCGCCGCTGCCACCGGTGACGAAGAGATTGTTCGTATCGATGTAGCCTTTGGCGATGACGGCATCGACGCCGCTATTGAGATCGTCGAAATCGTCGCCGGGATAGGCGTGGTGAATGAGGTTGGCGAATTCTTCGCCGTAGCTGGTGCTGCCGCGCGGGTTGGTGTAGAGAACAACGTAGCCCATCGAAGCCCAGACTTGCTTTTCGAAGTCGAACCGGTCGCCATAATCGCCAAACGGCCCGCCGTGAATTTCCAGGATAAGAGGATATTTTTTTGTGGGATCAAAATCGGGTGGCTGCACGATCCAGCCCTGGATTTCGCGTTGGTCTTTTGAGGATTTGTATTTGATTTCCTCGACATGGCCCGGCTTTTTCTGATCGAGCAGCTCCTGATTGAGTGAAGTGAGCACTTTCACCGCGCCCATGTTGCTGATGGCGACGTCGCCCGGGATGTCCGTGCGGCCGTAGGTGAAGGCGATAGCACCTGCATGCGCAACAGAGAACGAACCGCCGCCGTAGGCGCTTGTGGCAGACGCCACGTGGTCGGCAATTTTCTTTGGCGTGCCATCGGGAGAGAGAAAGCCGATCTTTGTATCGCCCTGCTCGTTGTACTGGAAATAGACGCCGCTGCTGTCGGGTGCCCATTCGGGGCTCTGGACGTCGCGATCGAGCTTGTCCGAGATGGAATGCGCGCCGGTGCCGTCGCGCTTCATGAGGTAGAGCTTCGTGTTTTGATGGCCCTGGTAACGGTCATCGTAGCCCGTGTAGGCGATCCACTTTCCATCGGGGGAGATGGCCGGATTGTTGTCGGGTCCTTTGCGATTGGTCAGTGCGCGCAACGATCCGTCGGCGACGCTGAATTCGTAGACTTCGGTGTCAAAAGTTTCGTGGTCAGATTCCGGATGGCGATTGGCGGAGACCAGAAGGAATTTCCCGTCGGGCGTCCATCTGGCGCGATTGGGCCCGTATTCGTTGCCGCCATTCGCAAAGTTTCCGTTTGAGATTTGGCGAGGAGCACCGCCTTCCGCGGATACCACAAAAATCTGCATGAAACCGGGCTTCAAATAGCCTGCACCGTTGAAGCGATAGACGAGGCGATCGTAAGCGGTGGCGGGATCGGCCCATTTCGCGCCCGCAGGAGGCGTTGGAAGATCAACGATGTGCGGACCTTTGCCCAAAACCAGCGATGAGAAGGAAAGCATCTTGCCGTCGGGAGACCACTCGATACCATCCGGCGACTGATCGAGGTTGGTGATGCGAGCTGTTTGGCCGGAGTCCATCCAGCGAACGTAGATTTGCTGCTTGCCATCGGCGTCCGACAGATAGGCAAGGCGCGCGCCATCGGGCGACCAGCGGGGTGACACGTCGCTGCGGTTTCCGGTAGTGAGCGGGCGATGATCAGTCCCGTCGGAATTGACGACCCAGAGATTCGCGTAGCGGCGGTCAGTCATGGGATCGGCAAAGCGGCGAACGTAGACGATTTTTTTGCCGTCGGGCGAGATTTGCGGATCGGTGGGCAGCTGGATTTGGAATTCGTCCATCGCTGTAAGTTTGTGCGACGACTCTTGTGCTTGCAGGGTGCCGGCGTTGAAATGCACCGCGAAAAAAGTTGCCGCTGCCGCAAATGCGGACACTTGTAACTTGAATTTCATAGTGGAAGATCTCCTCGCTTGCGGGAGTAAACAATGAGGGGGCCATTGTGTCAAGCCGAGCCTCACTTTCTGCGAGTGGGCAGCAATTCTCTTTCGAGTAACCGGCAAAGAGGCAGCCGCCTGACCGTGCGCGGAGGCGCGGATGCTTGTAGCGGCGCAGCATGCTGCGCCCCGGCTACCCAGGCGCATGCATCTAATCTAGGGAGCGGATGCTCCACCCTAGTTTTTGCATACCGGAACTACCTGATTCCTTTGAGTCTACGATTGCCGCAACCTGCCTGGACAGGCTAAGATAGTCGGTGGAGGCATCTGTTAGTGCTCACTATTCGTTTGTCAAGGATTGGCAAGAAGAAGAAGCCGTTTTACCGCGTCGTGGTCATCGAGAGGACGCGGCCCCGCGATGGGCGCGTTGTGGAAGCAGTAGGGACATACGATCCGCTGAAGAAACCTGCGGAGATCAAGCTTGACGCCGAACGCATCAAGCATTGGCTCGGCGTCGGTGCGCAGCCCAGCGACACCGTGCGCAGCTTCATCCGCCTGCAGAAGATCGCGTAATCCCAGCGAAATCCGCATCTCTTGCGCGTCCCCGGTGGCTCCTACCCGGGGACGTTTTTTCCACGGCCCAGCACAACATCGAGCACGTGGAGGTGAAGGATGAAAGAGCTGGTCGAAGCCATCGCAAAGGCTTTGGTGGACCACCCGGAAGATGTGCAGGTCCGGCCCGTCGACGGCTCACAGGTCACGGTGCTTGAGCTACGGGTGCATCCGGAAGACTTGGGTAAAGTGATTGGCAGGCAGTGGCGCACGGCCAAAGCGGTGCGCACGCTGCTTGGCGCGGCGGGCATGAAATTGAAGAAGCGTTACACGCTAGAGATACTCGAAGATTGAGCGCGGAAACGCAGCGTTGGGTAATTGTCGCGCGGATCTTGCGACCTCGCGGCAATAAGGGCGAAGTAGCTGCTGAACTCCTCACGGACTTTCCTGAACGATTGACGCGATTGACGGAAGTTTTTCTTGGCGCGAGTGGCGGCGCCGGGCCGGCGGAGCCTCGCCTTGCTGCGGTGAAGGCATGCTGGCTCAGCCAGAATCACAAGGGACAAGCCGTGTTTCACTTTGCAGGATGCAACTCGATCTCCGCGGCAGAAGCATTTCGGGGCCTCGATGTGTTTTTGCCCATCGAGCAGAGGGTTACGCTCTCGGCGAACCAATATTTTGTGGACGATCTCATCGGGTGTTCGGTTTTTGAAAACTCCGTGGAAGCTCCTGTCGTTTCGTCTTCGCCTTGTTCGCTGGCGAATGCCCCGGCTTTGCTCGGCGTGGTCCGGGATGTTCAATTCACCGGCGAGGGAGTAGCGGGCACACCCATTCTAGCGGTGGATACGTCGGGCGGTGAATTGCTTATTCCCCTAGCCGAAGATATTTGTTTGCGCGTCGACACCCGCGCGAGACGAATCGACGTAGCGCTTCCCGACGGTCTTCGCGACCTCAACTAAAAAATCGTAAAGCGCGTGTACGCTCGGATCGGCGCCTCCCGTTATCCGCACGATCATTTTTACTATTCTCTTTCCGGGTTTCTGGACGGAATTCTTAGCGTCTCTCCTTGCGTGCTCACTGGAAAGGAACGAGGTCATGGCAAGGGCTTCTTTCTTTGGCTACACTGGCTGGCGATGCGCTTCGACTTGGTCACCATTTTTCCGGAATTTTTTGCTGGGCCGCTGGATCACGGGATCCTGCGGCGCGCCCGCGAGACGGGGCTTGTCGAAGTTCCGATACAGGACCTCCGGGTGTTCACGAAGGACCGGCACCGTAGCGTAGATGACCGACCTTTTGGCGGCGGTGAGGGGATGGTGCTCAAACCTGACCCGCTTTTCGAAGCCGTAGAGGCGCTGCTGGGTCAAGACCCAGGGAGTGCGGAGCAGCCGGCCGGGATTGCTCCGAAGACTGCGATTGTACTTATGTCGGCTGCTGGAAAACTTTTTCGGCAGGAGACGGCGCGGAGGTATGCGGAGATGGATCGCATCGTCTTTTTGTGCGGGCGCTATGAGGGAGTGGATGAGCGCGTGGCGGAACACCTTGCCACTGAGGAACTATGCGTCGGGGATTATGTGCTCAGCGGCGGAGAGCTTCCGGCGATGGTGGTGATCGACGCGGTGACGAGGCTTTTGCCGGGGGCGCTGGGAAATGAGGCGTCTTCGCAGAATGAATCGTTCAGCGAGACGCGGCGCTGGGACGTGCAAGAAGTGGGCGGGGCCCTTCGGGGGGCCTCAGGGCAGGCAAGCGCCGCCCGTGCAGGTGATACGCGGGACATCAGGGGCTGCGGATCGGAGAATTCGAGTCACCTTTTGCTGGATTTCCCGCATTATACGCGGCCGGCGGATTTTCGCGGGTGGAAGGTGCCCGACGTTTTGATCGGGGGCAACCACGCGGAGGTGGCCAATTGGCGGCGTGCCGCGGCGCTGGAGAAGACGCAGCGGAACCGGCCGGATTTGCTGTTGCGATGAAAATGGCTCGCGGTATACTAAATACTCGATGAGAGCAGGGATTCAGACCTATCGTTCGCGCGCCGAGCAGGGCTTTTGTGCCTGCGAGCAGGCTTGCGCCTGTCCATGCTGTGCTTGTATGTGTACCGCGGCAAGCGGCATCGGGCGTCCTTCGGTCTAGCGCGAGACTAAACTAGGAATCCAGGGCCGCCCGGAATAAGCGGCCCTTTTTTATTGTTAAGTGATTGTCAGGGGAATGAGGAGCAGTGCCATGAGCAACGCGGGAAGTGGAAACGGCAAGGAACACGGGTTGAGCAAGCCGATCGCGATCTATTACGAGCAGCAGCATTGGTTTCGGCCGCTGTTTGAGCAGCTCGACGCGCGGGGCGTGAACTGGGTGAAGGTGGACGCGCGGAATCACCAGCATGATGTTGCGGCGAAGGAGCGGGAGTATTCGCTGCTGTTTAATCGCATGAGTCCTTCGGCGTGGCAGCGCGGCATCGGGCACGGAATCTTTTACACGCTGAATTATCTTTCGCACCTCGAAGAAAAAGGCGTTCGAGTGGTGAACGGGTCGCGCGCGTTCACACATGAAATCTCAAAGGCTTTGCAGTGCACGGTGCTCGAAGCGCTGGGGTTGCAATATCCGAAGGCGGTGGTGATCAATCATCCGTCGCAGGCTGTGAGCGCGGCGGAAAAAATCGGGTATCCGCTGATCATCAAGCCGAATATCGGCGGCAGCGGGGCTGGGATTAAGAAGTTCAATTCGGCGGATGAGTTGCGCGGAGCGGTGGAAGAGAACAGCTTGTCGTTTGGCATCGACAACGTTGCACTGGTGCAGGAGTTTTTCACGGCGCGCGATGGCGTGATCACGCGAGTGGAGGTGCTTGGCGGCGAATATCTTTACGCGATTCAGATTCACATTACCGGGGATACGTTTGATTTGTGCCCGGCGGACATTTGCAAGAACACGAAGGGTGAGGAGTTGACGCGGTTCGCGTGCCCGGTCGATGCGCCGAAGTCGGGTTTGACGGTGGAGGCTTACGAGCCACCGCGGCAGGTGATTGACGATGTCGAGCGCATCATGGAAGTGGCGGGCATCGAAGTCGGCGGCATTGAGTACGTCATTGACGACCGCACAGGGCGCTTGCTCTATTACGACGTGAACGCGCTCTCGAATTTCGTATCCGATCCGGAGCGCATGATTGGTTTCAATCCTTATTCGCGGCTGGCGGACTATTTGATCAGCGAAGCGCGGAGTCACGAGGCGAGCCGCGGTGAACGGCTGATTTCGACAGGGAGCATTCGATGAGATACGGTTATTGGCTGCCCGTTTTCGGCGGATGGCTGCGCAATGTGGCTGACGAAAAAATGGAGCCGACGTGGCCGTACGTGAAGAAGCTCGCACAGCGCAGCGAGCAGATCGGCTTCGACCTTACGCTCATCGCCGAATTGAATCTCAATGACATTAAAGGCGTGGAAGCGCCGTCGCTGGATGCGTGGTCGACGGCGGCCGCGCTGGCTGCGGTTACCGAGCGTATCGAGCTGATGGTTGCGGTGCGGCCGACGTTTCATCTGCCTGCACTGCTGGCCAAGCAGGCCGCGAATATCGATCACATCAGCGGCGGGCGGCTGACGCTCAACGTGGTGTCGTCGTGGTGGGCGGATGAAGCGAAAAAGTACGGCGTGGGATTTGAGCAGCATGACGACCGGTACGCGCGGACGAATGAATGGCTCGACGTGGTGCACGGCGTGTGGAAACAGGATCACTTTTCTTACAGCGGAAAGTATTACCGGGTCGAGGACAACGTTCTCGAGCCCAAGCCTGTTTCGCAGCCGAATCCGACGATCTATGCCGGCGGCGAATCGCCTGCCGCGAAAGATCTCATCGCGGAGAAGTGCGACGCGTACCTAATGCACGGAGATCCGCCGGAGCGCGTCAAAGAGAAAATCACGGATTTGCGTGAACGCCGCGCGCGGCACAATCTGCCGCCGCTGAAATTCGGTGTGGCTGGTTACACCATCGTTCGCGAAACCGAGCGCGAGGCTCAGGAGGAACTGCGCCGGATTACAGACGTTCAGCAATCCGCCCTGGGCTACGCGAATTATCAGCAGTGGCTTGCGGGAACGCAGCTCGAGCAGCGCGTTTCGCTGGAGGACTACTCGGTCTCCAATCGTGGCCTACGCTCGGGCTTGGTGGGCACGCCGGAACAGGTTTCCGAGCGGCTCGCGCAATTTGAAGCTGCTGGCGTGGACCTGGTGCTGCTCCAATTCAGCCCGCAACTGGAAGAAATGGAGCGCTTCGCGCATAGCGTCATTCGCCGAAGTGCTTCCGTGTCCTCGCAGGCATAGGAAGCGGCCTGGTCAAACGCACCAACGGTGCGATTCGCGGATAGTGTCAGGAACGCTCGCTGTCTGTCTTCTCAAGGATACGCCCGGCCCGTATCCCCCCAGTTCCATGCCCCCCTCCCCCGGTTTTTGCGTAAGTGTTCATTCTAAAGACAGATAAAGTCGCTTGTTTTGTTACACTTTTGTAAGTGTTGATAGTAAAGAAGTTGTTGGCACTAGAATAGTGCAACTCGCGCTTTTTTATCACAAGTGTTGCAGACAAAGGGCTTCGACGGAATTGGAGAAATTTACGCTGCTGAAAAGCAAAAACGCCAGCAGGACGCTGACGCTACGAGACAAAACCCAATCCTACCTGAGAGTAAGTGTACGCTTCCAGTCGATGCTTGTCAAGTAAAAGTTTTGTAAGGTAGCGTCAAGCATTTTGTGTAAATTGGAAGAAGGGCTTTTTTTCCCAGGAGCTGTTGAGGTGCGAGAGGACGCCATAGATGATGCGGTCGCAGCTTTGCAAGTTGGAGAAGCTGGACATGGGGCGGGTGCGGCGGCGC
>DASXMM010000440.1:0-11966 GCA_036495665.1 Candidatus Acidiferrum sp.
CGCCTCCGCGAAGCGTGAAGAACGAACCAGCTGATCTCGAATGTCGCCTGGCATGCGCGTGATAATATAACTACTCGTAGTATTCATTCAACAGGTATCAACGAACGAGCTTGTCATGCTGACCGTCGCCCAACTCGCACCCATCAAAGATCGCGATCCGTACCTCTACGAGACGCTCACGAAGATAGTCGCGTCCGTGAACGCCACGAGCCAGCGCGCGGGTGTCGATCCCGCGACGCCTGCTCCTGCGCCAACCGCGGTCGCCTCCATCAACGTGCAAGCCTCCAACGGCTGGTTCGATATCGCCGTCACTGACCCGTCGGACGCGCGCCCCGGTCTCTTTTATTTCGCCGAATCGGACACCACGCCGGCGTTTAGTTCGCCGCGCGTATACTTCATGGGCGCGTCGCGCAATTTGTACTTGCAGCTCGGCAATCAAACGCTTTACTGGCGCGCCTATTCGCAATACGTCGGCTCGCTGCCGTCAGCGCCAATCACGTTTGGCTCGCCGCCCACCGCGGTAGCAGGCGGCGGCACAACAGGCCCGACGCCTTTGCCCTCAAGCGGCAGCGGCGTCCTGCCAAATGGTTTGCTTCGCGGCGGCAACGGCTTTGGCATCAACCCCGGCTCGCGCATCACGCGCCAAACCATTCTGTAGTCAGCGATCTGGCATCAACGTGTAGGGGCACGATATATCGTGCCCCAACGGTTGCCGCCACACGCACCGCGCTCATTCAATGCAAATCCGCGAATATCGGGAATCAGATCTCGCCGCTCTGCGCGCCATTCACGCAGCCCAAGGTTTTGCGTACCCGCTCCCGGACCTGAACAACCCGTTGTTCGTAACAAAGCTGATCCTCTCGCGCGAAGGCGCCGGAGAAAATTCTGACGCGAGCGAAAGCGCCGGCGAGTCCGCCCAAGAAAAAATCATCGGCGCCGCGCTACTGCGCCTCACCGCGGAAGCGTACTTGCTCCTCGACCGAAACGCCGGCACGCCCCGCGAGCGCTGGAAGGCTCTGCTCCACCTGCACGCCGCCGCCGAACGCGACGCTTGGCAACGCGGCCTCGAGGACGTTCACGCCTGGCTGCCGCCGCCGATCGCGCACAAGTTCGGCAAACGCATCACGCAACTCGGCTGGAATCGCGACGACACCTGGACCCCATACTGCAAACGATTGGCACACCCGTGAGGCAATTCCGGTCCGTAGCGGTCGAGTCACCAACGGACGGCGGAAGGCAAAGCACCTAGCCAAAGGCCGTGCCGGCAGAGAAAGCCTCGCCCTTTCGACTTTTAGCTTTTGAACTTTCAACTTTCTCTCTGAGGTGTCACATGAGCCGTGCACAGACGCAAACACTAAACATGACCAATCAACAACTCGACAGTATCAACGCGCAAAACCAGCAATTCTTGAATCAGCAGCAGCAGACCGGCAATCTGCTCAGCGCGCAATACCAAAGCATCCTAAACAATCCCGGCCTCAGCTCCGCCGACAAAGCCGCCGTCACCGGCCAATCCCAGGGCGCGATTGCCAGCGCCTTCGATTCGCTCCAGCAATCGGCGGCCAACCGCGCCGCCGCCACGAATAACTCCGCCGGCTTCAGCGAACTCACGGACGATCTCGCCCGCCAAAAAGCCGTTGCGGAAGGGAATCAGGCCCAGCAAAACCAGCTCGCCTTCACTAACACCGCCTTTCAGCGCCAGATGTCCGCCCTGCAAGGCCTTTCCGGTCTCTACGGCGTGGACTCCAATCTCCTCGGCCGCACTCTCGGCATTCCTTCGCAACTCCTAAATGTCCGCGCCAATGCCGGCCGCAGCGGCAGCGGATTCTTTACCTCGCTAGGCTCCGGCCTCGGCTCAACGCTAGGCGCGCTGCCCAGCACCCTCTTCGGCTAGCCGCACACCGCACCCAGCGCGTTGATTCAAAAGTGGCACAGGCTTCAGCCTGTGCTCCGACGCACCCGCATTTCGGCAATGCCGACCACGTCATCGGACCGGCCAGCGTTGATACAAGGACTCTCCCGTGCCCACTCATTGGTTCGCCATCGTAAGCGCGCTCGTTCCTGTTGCCGTGCAATTTGTTTTATTCCTGCGCTGGCTGCACCGCCGTATGCGCAACGACGAAATCAATCGCGCCTTTGTGCGCGACATCGCCACCAACCATCTCCCGCACATTTATTCAGCGCTGCAGCAGATGGCCAGAGAGCAGGGAATTGACCTGCATGAACCGCCCCTCGTCCGCTTCGTCGACTTGCACGGCCACGGACACCGCCATCACGACTGAGATCGATCGGGGATCTTAAAGAAAGTACGCACGCCAATGACTTCCCCGCCACAACTCGTCGCGCTAGCGCGTAAAGCCGCCGCCACGCAATCGCTCGATCCAGCCTTGGTGTGCGCGGTCATCGAGCAAGAGTCGGCCTGGAACAACTGGGCGATGCGCTACGAGCCGGCATTCTTCGCCAAATATGTCGCCAATCTCTACACCAACAACAAAATCACCGCCAGCGAAGCCTACGCCCGCGGCTTCTCCTGGGGACTCATGCAAGTGATGGGTCAAGTCGCCCGCGAAATGGGCTTCGACGGCACATTCCTCTCCGCCCTCTGCGATCCCGAACAGGGCCTGGCCATCGGCTGCAAACTGCTGCGCAAGAAACTCGAAGCCATGGACGGAGACACCACGCGCGGCCTCCTAGCCTGGAACGGCGGCGGCAACCCCGCCTACCCAGCCCAAGTCCTGGCCCGCCGCGCCCACTATCTATGAACGGCGCGCGGCGAATGCGGACGAAGCAAGTGTGGCTCAGGGCGTCAGCCGCGTGAGGCTTCTCTCTTCGCCACGCAAGGCAACATTTAGCAACACGGACTGACCACCAATGCTCTCCAGAATCTGGCTCAAACTCGCAGAAATTCTAGTCCCCGTCCTCCTGGCCATCATCATCTTCGTCGCATGGCAAGCCGACCGCCGAGACCGCGCCCAACTCGCCACCCAACTAGCCGCCGCCCAGCAAACCATCGCCCAAGCCGCCGCGAACCAACACGACCGCGACACCCTCTTAAACCAAACCCTCGCGCAAATCGCCGCCCAGAGACAGGCAGCGACAAGCCCGTCGCAAATCCTAAAGGATCTACCAGCCGCGCTGTCTCTTCCAGCGCCCATCACTCTACAGGCTTCTGACAAAATGACATCAGGCGGGTCCACAAGCGCGACGACAAAGCGAGGACAAGGAGCGCAGGCCTCTCCGGGACAATCCGGCGACCTACCAAGCAACCCGACCCCTAAGTCAGGTCAAGCCGCCGACGCCGTCCTGCCAGCCGCCGACCTCAAGCCCCTCTACGACTTCGCCCTGGACTGCAAAGCCTGCCGAGCCAAACTAGCCGCCTCCCAAAGCGATCTAACCGACGAGAAGACCAAAACCGCCGCACTAACCAAAGAACGAGACGCCGCCATCAAGGCCGCCAAAGGGGGAAGTGTCCTGCGCCGAATCGCGCGCGCCGCCAAGTGGTTCGCCATAGGCGCCGCCGCCGGAGCCATCGCCGCCAAAGCCACACGCTAGACCTCCAGCAGCCACGCCGCTGAAAAGATCGGCGAGCAAGGAATCCAGCAAACACGATTTTTCAAGCGGTGATAATCGCCGGCGCGAATCGCACAACGAAATGTCGCCCGCTCTGTGATGAGAGCCACTGCACGCGACAAAATCCTCTAACTCCAATACTTTGAATCCGCTACACCAACCGCAGCACCGCCGCAGCACGATCCGGCTGGCGCACCCCCCGCGCCAGCCGGATCACCTCCTCAAGAGAGGAGCCACACAGCCATGAAGGAGGACACCCAGCCCGGCGGGAAAGCCTCAAAATACCTAAAGATTTCCCTTGACACAGAGTCTGATAAGTAATATTATGTTAACTACGAAATCGGCTTGGAATCCCGCGCCTTTCCTCAGCAGCCTTGGGGCTCCTCTACCTTTTCTTTGATTTCCGGCGGTTGATTGTGTTTCACGAGCGGGGGCGTCAACAGGAAGTTTAATCGCTCAGTTCTTACCGGCCGTTTTTTGGGCTTTGCGCTGGTCCAATTCAAACTTGATGTACTGTTCGAGCGTGCGCGCATCCGCGCCAACGATCCGCCGCCCATTCACGAAGATCGTAGGCGTGCTCCCGACTTCAAGCTGAACGCCATTAGCCCGGCTCGCATCAATGGCGGCTCCAGCCTCTGGGCCGGCCATACAGCTCTTGAACGCGTCCGGATTCAGCCCAGCCTGCCCGGCAAAGTCCGTCATCTTGCCCCAGGCGTTTTCGGCTGAGATGACGTCCTGGCTGTCATAGATGAAGTCATACATTTTCCAGAAGGCCGCGGGGGTTTGCTGGTAGGCGCAGCGCCCGGCCAGCGCGGCGGTCCGTGCCCAAGGGTGGATTTGCTCCAGCGGGAAATCCTTAAAGATCACCCGGACCTGGGGATAATTCGGCAGAAGGCTGCGAAGCGCGTCATGTAAACTGCGGCAAACAGGGCACTCGAAGTCGGAAAACTCGACCAACGTAACAGGCGCATTCGCGGGACCGAGCGAAGGACTGTCCTTCGTCTGCAGGTGCGCACGATTCTCAGCCAACGGGTCCTTGGAGAGGTCAGACAATTCTCCACGGAACATGTATTTCCCGTCTTTGGTCACATACACTTTACCAGTCTGCTGGTTCTCGCCAATCTTCACTTCGATGTCCACTTCCTGCAGCCCCTCGACGCCGATATCTTTTGGCGCAGCCACTTTGACTTCGGTATCTGGTCCGAAGGCATACAGGTTACGGAGGTAAGCCTCGACAGTCTTCTGGATGGGCAATTGTCCGGCACCCGGAGGAGCAGCATTCGAGGAGGCCTGCGGCTGTGGCGCACCGGTCGCGCGAGTCGCCAGGCCCATCATCAGGATGAGCGTCAAGCTGAGGCTCATCCTCAGTATCGCCGTAGGAGTCAGTGATTTCTTCACGCTGGACCTCGTTCGTTAAGGGATAAACCGCTGGGCAATCGGAAATGGCCTGCCAAATCCAAACGCTCTCGACGTAATCTTAAGCCCGGGAGCTGCTTGCTTGCGTTTGTATTCTGTGCGGTCCACAAGCAGGGCAATGTCGCGTACGAGTTGCAAGTCGAACCCGTAATGATCCGCAATCTCCTGCGGACTATGCAAGTCCTCGATATAGGCCTTCAGAATCCGGTCCAGCACATCATAAGGCGGCAGGCTGTCTTCGTCCTTCTGATTGGGGCGCAACTCCGCGGAGGGGACCTTCTCGATCGTCGAAACAGGGATGAGTTCCCTTTCGCGATTGATCCATCGCGCCAGCTCATAGACCATAAGCTTTGGCACATCGGAAATCACGGCCAAACCGCCCGCCATGTCGCCGTACAGCGTGCAATAACCTACGGCAAGTTCCGATTTGTTGCCCGTGCTCAGAACCATCGATCCAAATTTGTTGGAAATGGCCATCAAGTAGTTGCCGCGAATTCGCGCCTGAATATTTTCTTCAGTCACATCAGCAGGCCGCCCCGTAAAAGCCGGTGCCAAGGCCTTTATATAGGAATCAAAGACGTCGCCAATGGGCAGCGTGATGAATTCAATCCCAAGATTCTTGGCAAGCGCCCGCGCATCGGACTTGCTGCCCTCGGAGGAGTACGGTCCCGGCATCGAAACGCCCAAGACATTGCTGGCTCCCAGTGCTTCCACGGCGATGCTGGCAACTACGGCGGAGTCAATTCCGCCGCTAAGCCCAACTAAAACCTTTTTGAAGCCGCATTTGAACACGTAGTCTTGCGTCCCTGTAACGATTGCGCGGTAGGCATACGCGATCTCTTCATGCGGCTGAGCGTGAATCTCGCCTTCTCCGGTAACCGTATCGAAGAGGACCAGATCTTCTTCAAAAGCCAGCGCTTGTGCCGCGACTTTTCCGTCCGCGGTCAAAGCCATGCTCGCGCCATCGAAGATCAAGCTGTCATCGCCGCCCACTTGGTTGACGTAAACGATAGGACGGTGCTGGTTCCGTGCAATGGACTGAAGCATTTCCAGCCGTAAAGCGCGCTTATCAATGGTGTAGGGCGAAGCGGAAATATTCAGAAGGACGGTAATTCCCTGTCCAATGAGTTCCGTCACGGGATCGCGGTCATACCTGCATTCAGCCCAGAAATTCTTGTCGTTCCAGACGTCTTCACAAATCGTGATGCCCAGTTGCTCTCTTCCAAAACCATACGCGGATTGCTTGCCAGCCGGTTGAAAATAACGAGACTCGTCAAACACGTCATAAGTCGGCAGCAGCATTTTGCTTTGCTCAAACACGACGCGCCCGCTGCAAATCAGCGCGGCCTTATTGGCGATCGATTTTCCTGTGCCGTTCTTGACCCGACCGGCATATCCAACGATGGCTGGCAGAGGAAGTTTTGCCGCCAGATCCTTGAGCTCCTGATGGTTGCGATCAATGAACGAAGGCCGTTCGAGGAGGTCTTGCGGAAGGTAGCCGCAGAGGCAAAGCTCCGAAAAAACGGCGAGGTCGGCCCCTCGCTGCCTGGCTTTTTCCGCCAAACTCAGGATGCGAGCCGAATTTCCTGCGAAATCGCCTACTGTGGGATTGAACTGCGCCAGCGCTATCTTCATGCCCGGACTTTAGAATACGGATGCCAACGCGAGATTGCAAACAACCGTGCACTCTCGTGTGTCCGGTTCATCGCCCATCGAATCTCGCTCATTCCCCGTTCAGCTTCTGCGGCCGTTGCGCCACTAAACTGGCAATTCCCTGCCCAGCGTTGAGTTCCCGATAAAACAAGGGGTGCAATTCGGGAAACGCCGTCCGCAATTCGCCCGGCTCGAGAAGATACGCAGGATTGCGAGGCCCGCCGGAGTAATTGAGTTGCGCACGCGTAAAAGTCTCAAAAAGGAGCATGCCGCCGGGCTTCAGCGCGCGAGCCATCACTTGGAAATGAGAGCGTTGCAAATACTGGAGGCAAAGAATCAGCGAGAACGCGGCAACAGGAAGCTGAACTTCTTCGAGATTGGCCTGGACTAACCGGATGCCGCGCGGTCGCGTATCTGCCAGGTGCATCAGTTGGTTCCGGCTGACCTGGAGCTTTACCTTTTTCGCGCGATTTTCGAGAATGTCGAGCGCCGTTCCCGACCAGTCGATAGCCGTCACGGATTGTCCGCGAGAGGCTAGCAGAAGCGCATGCCGTCCAGTGCCGCAGGCTAGATCGAGTGCCGGACCCTTTGGAAGCAACGGCAGCCATTCCAAAACGATGCTGGCAGGCTCCGCAGGCGGGTCCTGTGCAGACTCGCGGTGGCGTGCGTCCCATTGCGTGGCGTTTGCGGGCATAAAAAAAGGCTCCTGAACGTTGCGTTCAAGAGCCCTGAACAGAAGCGGAAGGTAGTTCTAGCCCCTCCGTCTAGTACAACGATTCTGTCAACCGCAGCCGCTTAACGCTGCGACTTAGACACTAAACGAACTGCCGCAGCCGCAAGTGCTCTTCACGTTCGGATTATTGAACTTAAAACCTGCGCCCTCGATGGTCTCGATGTAATCGATCTCGACGCCATCCAGATACATCGAACTCATCTGGTCGACAGCGACCTTAAGTCCGTTAAAATCCACGACTTCATCGGTTTCATTCGTCGCGTTTTCAAACGCCATGTGGTACTGGAAACCCGAGCAGCCTCCGCCGACGACAGCAACGCGCAACGCCACCGGTACAGGATTCTGCATGCCCATGATTTCCTTGACCTTGGTGCTGGCAGTGGGAGTCAGACTAATCATAAGTTCCTTTGGCCTCCGCTCGCAGGCAAGCCCGCGATGCATCTTTCAATGACAGTATAGCAAACCTTGTCTATAACTGCATCTCGCAGTCAAGCACGGTTTTCCTGCTTGGAAACCCAGCGCTCGAGCGAGTTTCGACAACCCTATCACCTTCGCATACAATAAGATGCGACATGAGACACAAAGTTACGCTGATCCCCGGAGAAGGCATCGGTCCCGAAGTCGCCGCAGCCGCGCGGTGTATCCTGGAAGCCGCAGGCGTCCAAGTCGATTGGGAAGAGGTCGAAGCCCGCTCCGAAAAAGCCTCGGCAACGGGCCAGTTTGTTACCGAAGGGGCGGTCGAGTCTGTCCGGCGCAACCGCGTCGCGCTGAAAGGCCCCATGGGCACGGCAGTTGCCGGCGGCGCGCCTAGCATCAACGTCGCTCTGCGAAAGACGCTCGATCTGTACGCGAATGTCCGGCCCGTCAAAAACCTTCCCGGCGTGAAATCGCGCTTTGAAAACGTAGACGTCGTTCTGATTCGCGAAAACACAGAAGACCTGTATTCCGGCTTGGAACACGAGGTTGTTCCCGGCGTCGTCGAGAGCTTGAAAATTATCACGGAAAAAGCCTCGACGCAGATCGCTCACTTCGCTTTCAAATACGCCCAACGCGAAGGCCGCAAGAAAATTCATGCCATTCATAAGGCCAATATTATGAAGCTCTCGGACGGCCTTTTTCTGAAGTCCATCCGCAATGTCGCGCCGAAATACCCGGACGTCGAATACAAAGAAATGATTGTCGACAACGCCTGCATGCAAATGGTGCTCAACCCCCAGCAATTTGACATGCTCTTGCTTCCAAATTTGTACGGCGACGTCATGAGTGACCTAGCCGCCGGCCTGGTAGGAGGCCTCGGCGTCGTGGGCAGCGCCAACATGGGTGAGCAGGCGGCTATGTTCGAGGCTGTGCATGGCACCGCGCCCGATATTGCGGGAAAAGGCCTGGCGAATCCAACGGCGATACTCCTGAGCAGCATCATGATGCTGGACCACCTAGGCGAAAGATCCGCGGCGCGCCGGATCGAAGCAGCTCTCGAGAAAGTCTACCGGGAGGGCAAGCACGTCACGCAAGACGTTGGCGGCAAGGCAGGTACAGAAGAATTCAGTGAAGCGGTCATCGCTGCGATTCAGCCGCGCTAGTTCCCTTTCGTAATCTGCCTGGTTCGGCTTGGTTAGGTCATTTTTCCGTAAACCCTTGTCTTTCTTGGTGAAAAGTGGCAAGCTCTTTGCGTTAGTCCCCCTTCCAAAGGCGGATGAATGCATCGGTCCAGATACCCTGAGCGTCGACGAACAGTCCGAATCACTCTCCAGATACCCTTAAAAGTTCGCTGCCAGATTCCGGAAGGCGAAGCCATCGACTTCAAGGCATTTACGCAATACGTTAGTGCCCATGGCGCACTGATCGTGATGGATGCCCCTCTTCTTCCAGGACAGACAGTTCGCGTTTTCAACGAAATGACATCGGATTCCGTCGAATGCTTTGTGACGTCAGTCCGCGAAAAGCAGGACCGGCGGTTTATTGGAGTCGGTTTCGCGTCGGCCAGGAGCGATTTCTGGCACGTGGTCTTTCCCAAGGCCGGGACACGCCAGGCTGTGCGCTCCTCGCAAACCGGTTCCCTCGTTCCGCCCGAAAAGCGGCTGAACATCCCTCCCCAAATTTAATAAGGGTTTTGCCGCGTCGGGCCAGATCTCGCAGTGCCGCTGCGGATCGCGCTGGTGCTGGTGCCATTCAGGGATGCGTTAAGCGCGGCTTGTGAGAACTCGGGCTGGTGATTATCCCTTTGCGGTGGACGCGCCTCAGCGCGGAATCTTGTCGTAGATCATCAAACCGAGCAAAACGGGAATGTGCAGCACCGTGGCATGCATGAGCCACTTAGCGCGCGCGTTGGTCCTGGAGCTGGCGGCCCACAGGCAAACCTGAACCAGCGCCGTACTGACGACCAGCGCACCGAAGAAGTAGCGTACACCGGCCAATCCCATCACGGCGGGGAGCAAACTCACGCCCACGAGCGCGATGGCCGTAATAATGATTTGCCGGAAGGTACGCGTTCCGGCTCGATCGACCACAGGCAGCATCTGGATGCCCGCGCGGGCGTAGTCTTCGCGATACATCCAGGCGATCGCGTAGAAATGGGGAAACTGCCACAGAAAGAGAATGGCGAAGAGCAACCAGGCCCCGCGATCCAGCGTGCCAGTAGCGGCGACCCACCCAATCATGGGAGGTATAGCTCCCGGAAAAGCGCCCACAGCAGTAGCCCAGACTGTGCGTTTCTTCAGCGGCGTATAGGCCAGCAGGTAACTTCCCGAGGTGATAACGCCAAGCGCGGAAGCAAGCGGACCCGCCGTGAAGTATAGATATAGTGCGCCCGCAGCGCACAAGATCAAGCCAAACCACAACGCTTCCCGCGGTTGCAACTGCCCGCTAGGCAGCGGCCGCGACGCCGTGCGCCGCATATAGCGGTCCGAGTCACGCTCAATGTAATGATTTAGAGTGGCCGTGCCCGCGGCAATCAGCAGCGTAGCGAAGACTGTCTGAATCAGATGCAGCCAATCCACCGCGCCGCGCGCACCCATGTAATATCCCGCGGCAGTAGTCATCAACACGAGGAAGGAAACGTCCGGCTTCGTCAGAGCAACGTAGGCGTTGGCCCGCGAAGAAAGCGTTATCTCTGGCGCGCGGACGGTTTCCATCTAAACAGGCACCCGCCCTTGCGAAGACACCGTCACTGCACCCGCGCGTGGCACAAGCCGATAACACAAGAGAATCGTCAAGATAGAGACGGCGAATAGCAATGCACCGACCACGGTGTGCGTCACGGTCAACGCGACCATTACGCGCATCGGCTGCGGCGCTTGGGCTGTCGCAATGCGAGACCAGTAAGCGCCAATGCCGAGCAGAAACTGCACGCCGAAGACGGAGTGAAGCAGGATGCGCATCTTCGTGAGCTCAGGTGACTTCTCAAAACGCTTGCGGAGAACCACGGCCGTCCAAACGACAGTCGTAAGCACAGCCAGCGAACCGGCAGCGTGAGGCCAGATCGGGATTTCCTGGTGGCGAAAGCCCGCGCCTAGGAAGACCTGGAGAAAAATCACAATCGCGTTCAGAAGCGCCAGCGAATGAATCGACGGCGAGCCGCGATCCTCAAGCTGCGGACGATCCGCAATCCACCACTTGCTGGTGAAGACGGCGATGCTGAGCAGCGCGCCAAACATGATCTGCGCAAAGCACGCGTGCATCACGGGTAGCCAGTAATGCAGCAACTGGATGACGACCTGACCGCCGAGAATTGCCTGCGCGACGATACCACACACGGCGATCACCGTGAACCAGCGCAGCCACCGACGCTCCTCTTTGAACCAAATTGCGACGGCGAGGATGAGTGTCAGAACCCCCAAAACCCCGGCGATAACGCGGTGGGAATGTTCGTAGAAGACCCCGCCGACCATTGGCGGCGTCCATGTGCCAAAGGATTTCGGCCAGTCCGGCACGGAAAGCGCAGCGTCGTTGGAAGTAACCAACGCCCCAGCGATGAGGAGCAGTACTGTCCAGCAGACCGTAAAGACCGCGAAGCGGTGCACGCCCGGGTGGTAAGTGGTTTTCATAGCGTCTGTTTCGAAGCCGGATTATAGCGCACTGCGGAATTTCGTGCTCTCCGTTCGGCGCGATTTAGCTGCGCCGCCGCGAAGAGGGCCTGCAAAAGAATGTGATGCTCGGCGCAGGTGTTTTGGTTAGTTTATTGTCGAGGACGCTTGCATCATCCCCCGATCGCCTGCCAGCCCAACTGCGCGCAGCACGAGATCCCTCAGCGCGGCGATGAAAAGCGGCGAGTCGCCGACGGCAGGCATCATCCGGAAGACCTCCACGCCGAATTTTTTGGCGTCCTCGCGCGCCTCAATATTGATTTCGTGTAGCGTCTCAATGTGCTCGGTCACAAAAGAAATCGGCACAATTAGCATTTCTTTGACCCCTTGCTGGCCGAGTTGCTCGATCGTGCCGGTCAAAGGCGGCTGCAGCCATTTCGCGGGGCCGACACGGCTCTGGTAGCAAAGCAAATGCGTCACCGGCCAGTCAGGAAATTGTTTCCTCCCCTCTTCGCAGACGAGTCGCACGGTCGATTCAATCTGCGTGGGGTATGGATCGCCTTTTTCAACCA
>DASXMM010000441.1:0-5839 GCA_036495665.1 Candidatus Acidiferrum sp.
GGCGCGTCCATTCTCGGCGACGGCACCGTCGTTCTCATCTTGAACGTGCCGGCCGTTCTTTCTCGCCTTTCCCGCGCGGTTCCCCTCGGAGCGATCGCATGAGCGCCCGCATCCGCGTTCTCGTCGTCGACGATTCCGCTCTCATGCGGAAACTCATCCCTGCGGTCCTCGCTCGTGACCCCGGTATTGAAGTGGTCGGCACGGCCATGGATGGCTCTTTCGCCCTGAAAAAAATCGAAGAGCTGCATCCCGACGTCGTCACGCTCGATCTCGAAATGCCCCGCATGGACGGCATGGAAACGCTTCGCTTGATCATGCGGCGTGCTCCCATGCCCGTCATTCTGTTCAGTACGCATTCCAAAGAAGGCGCCTACGCGACTCTCAAAGCTCTCGCGCTCGGCGCCATCGATTTCGTACAGAAGCCTCAGGACGCTGCCGCCGGTCATCTCGATTCGATCGCCGAGCAGCTTATCGAAAAAATCAAGGTCGCGAAGCGCGCCGTTGGACGCAAGCTTCCCGCCGCCGTCGTTTCCGACGATCCGCCCAAGGGCAAAAAGAAAAAGCACGCCCCGTTTCCGCCCAATCGCATCATCGCCATCGGAATTTCCACCGGTGGCCCCAACGCGCTCCAATACGTTCTTTCGCAGATTCCGGCGGATTTTCCGGCTAGCATCCTTATCGTTCAGCACATGCCGGAGGGTTTTACGGAAATGTTCGCAAAACGACTCGATGAATGTTGCGCGCTCGAGGTTCAGGAAGCACGCTCGGGCGATCTCCTGGTCGCGGGCCGCGTCCTCATCTGCCCGGGCAATCGCCATATCATGGTTCGCCGCATGCCGCGCGGTGACATGGCCGTCCTTTCCGACAGCCCTCCAGTCAACGGTCACCGTCCATCAGCCGACGTTCTCTTTCATTCTGTCGCCCAGCATTTTGGCCTGACCGCTGTCGGCCTGCTGATGACTGGGATGGGTGAAGACGGTGCCGAGGGCCTCGGCGCGCTCAAAGCTGCAGGCGGTGCCACCATCGCGCAAAGCGAGGACACCTGCGTCGTTAGCGGCATGCCACGCGCCGCCATTTCCAAAGGCTACGCCGACAGAGTGATTCCGCTCGAAGGAATCGCCGCTCACTTGGTTCAAACCTACGGCGGAGACCGCTCTGGCACAGAAAAATTCGACAAGAACGAGAAACCTGAAAGGACACCCGTTTCTTCCCATCGCACCTAACACCGTGCCGGGAGAAGGAGAAGGCCATGCAACAATTTGCCGCTCTGTTACGGAAAGACAATCAACCCGTTCGCTACCTGGTAGTGGACGATTCTGTCTTCGCACGCAAGAACATCATCAAGATGATTGAGATGTTCGGCGGCGAAGTCGCCGGAGAAGCCGGCGATGGGCTCACCGCCATCGCGGAGTTCAATCGCACCAAGCCCGACATCGTGCTCATGGACATCACCATGCCGCAGATGGAAGGTATCGAGGCCGTCGAGCGCATCGTTCGTCAGCACCCCGACGCGCGCATCGTCATGGTCTCTTCGGTGGGCTACCAGGAAAACATCCTGGCCGCTCTCCAGAAGGGCGCGAAACACTTCGTGCAAAAACCCGTCAAGCCCGAAGTCCTTTACGAAATTCTCCGTTATGTTCTCAGTGACGACCCCAACGCCGCTGGCGCGCCCGTCGCCTTCGCAGGAGAGCACCGCGCATGAGAATGGAACTCATCCAGCCGTTCATTAACGCCGCCGATGCCGTCTTCGCTGAATCGCTTCAGTCGCCGACGAAAATCCTCGACCTCTCGATGGACGAAAACACCTATCGCCGCAAGGGCGTCGCAGCCCTCATCGCCATCAAGGGCGACATCGAAGGCCGCGTCATTCTCGATCTTTCACCCGAAGTCGCCATGAAAGTCGCCAGTCATCTGGCCGGCGAGGCCGTACCCAGCAGCGATCAAGTCGTCCGCGAAACTGTCTGCGAACTCGCCAACATGGTGATCGGCAATTCCGTCACGCTTCTCAACGATCAGGGCTTCCGCTTCAAAGTTTTCCCGCCCGAAATTCACATGAACGAGGAAGGCCTCTCCGGAAGCGCCGACACCGAAGCCATGGTCATTGCCATCGAAACTCCCTGTGGCCAGGCCTATCTCAACATTTCCATGCACTACCTCCACCGCCGCCGCAACGAACGCGACTCCGCCGCCATGAGTGTAGACTGAAGCGCCTTGCAGTCCGGGTAGGGCGCGATGCGCGTCAGTAAGAAGTTGGCTTTGGCGTTAGGCAACGCTGAGTGCCCGGGCGAACAGCCATGCGGGGGCACGTTTCAGCGCGTCTGTCTTTGACTTGGAGCTTGTACGAACTGGAGCGCTTGGCAGGTGCGAATACGACTCTAGCCCCTAACATCCGACCACTAACGTTCTGTTCTTTGCGTTCTACGTATCCACTGGCGGCCTGATATAAGCCGCTCCATGCCGGTACAAACCCGCTGCCGGAATCGCCTGCGAAAACACAATCCGTATCGGCACAAAAATCGCGCCACTCCCCGGAGTAAATGGCACCGCCACCTCGACCCGCGAGCCCTCCGGATACTCATTCCGGCTTCGAAAACTCAATCCGCCCTTCGACAAATCCTCGCAAACCGCCACTTCTTCCTGAAATCCGCGCCTGCGAATACAAGCCAGAACCCGCGCCTTCACCCTCGTCCGGTTCCGTCTCGGAGCTACGCGTTCTTCCACCGTCAAAGCGTTCGCCGCGCCTTTTTCCTGCGTCTTGATTTCCGACTGCGCCTCGATCCAGATCGAAGGCGTATCGCAATGCTTGCAAAGCCGCGCCACGCATTTCCGCACTTCAAACGACTTCAACTCCAGCTCATTCAAATAAACCACTTCGCGCCGCTGGCAAAATCCGCACTCCATCAACAATCGCGCCAAAGCCTCTTCTGACTTATAGGGAGCGGGGAATTCAATGTCCCAAAAATCCGCTCTCGGCTCCGTGATATGAACCGCATACAAAAATCCGTCCGGCTCCTGGTCAATCTCCGCCATCACACGCGCCCGCGTTGTCTTGGCCAGATCCCCTTCCATCCGCCGCAGCGTGATTTCCTGTCCTGCGGTCAATCTCTGCTCGAGGCGCAGCACTCCGCCGTTGCGGCTGACCAGCAGTGTCTCCGCCACGTGTTTAACGCTGGCGCCCTCGCTGGTCGTCCACGATGCCTCCACGGGCATACGGAAACTCACGCGGTCGCTCTGCCGAAGTCCATCGCTTCGCATTGTCTCGCTGATCATAATGGCCAATGACCACTCAAGATTAGCACTCGCCCCGCACGCCATCTCCCCTACGTAACTGCCCTTTGTCTTACCAACTAATAGCCTTCGCTCCTCAACTCCTAGCGCTCGCGAAACCAAACCTCTTCACTCTCTGTTGTCTTTTTCGCCCTCCCACCACCACCCATTCCACCGTCTCCTCCATTTCTTTGGCAAACTTATAGGTCAGAGGGGAACGCTGTTCCGCTGCACCCTGACTTGCCTTTCCCCGTCCTGAGTCACATTGGGTAACCTTATCGTCATGAACGATCGAACCGCCGATGGCGCGTCGCAAAAAGTCAGTCTCCGCGACCGCCGCTACGCCATTCGTTACCCCTTCGCTGCCGATGCCGAAGTCCTCGACCTCGAATCCGGCGCCCGCTCGGAAGGCGTCACGTCCGACATTTCCCTCGGCGGCTGTTTCGTCTGCACCAGCAAGCCTCTCGCCGTGAAATCCCGTGCCCGCGTCACCCTGACCCGCAAAGGCGAAACCGTCCAAGCCCTCGCCATGGTCCGCATCGTAAAACCTCGCATCGGCATGGGCCTCGAATTCCTCGACATCGAAGCCGCATGCACCTCGACCGTAACCCGCTGGCTAGAACAACTCCGCCGCGAGCGCTAATCGTCCGTTCAGGCTTTCCGAGTCTCATCCGTTGAGTTGCTTTTCCACATCGCTCTCCCGTGTGGTTACCTCGGCGTTACATAAACGAAACCTCTAACACCGTCCAGGCGTCCTAATATTGGGCCCGCTGTCGTACGGAGGAGTTCCATGAAACCGTTTCCTCCTCGGTTCCTACCCGTCTTTGCTTCTTCGATTTTTGTTCTTTCCGCAATTCCATCGTCTTCGCGCGCCGAAGACCGTCCTGAACGCGAAGTCCGCATCGCCTACGTCCAAGGTGACGTCCGCCTCTCTCGTGGCGACGGCAGGCGCATCGACCTCGACAAGGCATGGGAAGAGGCTCAATCCGGCGATCTCGCCGAACAAGGCTACGCGCTCTCAACAGGCAATGGTCGCGCCGAAATTGACTTCGAAAACGGCTCCTCGGTCTTCCTGGCTGAGAATTCCTTACTTCTTTTCAAGGAAATTTCCGCTCCCGGCAAACGCTACGTCACGCGCATGACCCTCGCCACGGGCACCGCGACCTTCTCTCTGCATCCTGTCACCTACGAGTATTTCTACCTCGACACCCCCACCGACACGCTCACCATCTCCCCTTCCGATTATTTCTACGTCCGAATTGGCGCCTACCTCGACGCCACCGCATTCACGCCGCAAGCCGCAGAAGGCGACACCATCGGCCGCCCATATCTCCCCGATCTCTATATCGCAAAAGGTCACACCGCTTACTTTCGGGGCGGCGAACTCATCGAATTTCCCGATTTAAACCGCATGTCCTCTTCCCCTTACGCTGACGTAACGAACTCCGCGCGCTCCTTCAATTCCGAAACCCACTCCTCCGCCTTTGGAGAAGTCGGCCTTCTTCCTCTTACCCCCTCGGGATTCGCGCCGCAACCTGCCTCGCCGAGCCCGCGTGCCCCGCAAGAATGGATTCCCGTCTCGGCAGCCATAATGAGCCAGGCTTCCGCAGCCCGCGCCTCACGAGCACCCACTCAGTGGGATAACTGGGTTTCCACGCGCATGAACGAGCGCACCAACGAAATGGCCGCCGCGCTAAAAGCCTCCGGCCTTTCTTCGCCAATCCCGGATTTGGCCGATCTCAATTCCCACGGCACTTTCTTCCCCTGCGAACCCTACGGAACCTGCTGGGAGCCAACCGAACCAACGGAGCCCACGCCTCAACTCGAATCCGCGGCGCAACCCGCGCCGGACCAACAACTCGCGTTTGAACAGCAATCCGTTTCGCGGCTTCCTCTTCGCGGCGCAGAGTCGTTAGCTGCCGGACCCTCGCTTCCCGCGGCGGAATCCGCTGCTCGCCAGCAATCGCCCGCTTCCCCTCAATCCAGCAGCGGCTTCCAGCCACAAACCATCCAATGGCAAGAATCATGGGCTGACGACTGCGGTTACAGTCAGTCGCGCACCGTCACACGCGTCGCGCACTCCCAAGCGGAACTCCAGGAAATCCTTCGCCAAAGGCAATCCGCGCAAAGAAGAAGACCTTCGGGATTTTTCGATCCCTCGGATTGCTACGCGGGAAACTGGATTTACTACCGCCATCACTACGCCAGAGTCATGCCCCGGGTCCCAAAGATTCCGCCTGGATGCAACGGAAAATGTCCTCCGATCCATCCTCCACATCCACTGTGGGTGCGCGTAGGCAATAAAGTCGGCTTCGTCGCCATCCCAACGACGTCCCGGGCAAACCTCCACTAAATCTAAAGAACGGCCTTTTCCTTCCGCCTTCAAAACCGGGCCAGCAGCTTGCAGCAGGCAGCGTGGGATTCTTCCCAAAAGGTCAAGGTTCTGGACAAAGTCCCCTCAGAAGTTCAAAGGGAACCGTCGCCCCGCGGCCCTGTAGTCCCAGCCCCGGACATTCACGCCCGCCTGGTGGAACCAATCCACGACGGCCCGCGCGTCCCGCACCAATCCGAG
>DASXMM010000442.1:0-5697 GCA_036495665.1 Candidatus Acidiferrum sp.
AATTGCCACGTCCTCTGCGGACCGCCGCTGCCAAACGACGGCCCTGACAAGTGCAATCGAGCAACCAAAGCGACAGCGCTGAATACATCGCAATTGCTACAACGGCAAAACGGGAGATGACCGGCGCGGTCGAAGGGAACGGCGGGTGGGGCATAGATTCTTTTTTTCTTGAGGGAGCGCACTGGAAGAGCATACCACTTTTGTAAGTCATCGAGAGTGACCGGGGGTGGCGCACACTTCGGTTTTAAGGGTGCGGGTTTTTCTTGGTGTGGCTTTCTTCGATGCGCAATCCGCTGAAACGATATTACGGGCGTGGCGACCTTCACTTCGTCACGTTCAGTTGTTATCGGCGGCGAACCCTTCTGGGAACAGTTCGAGCACGGGACCGGTTTGTGAAGATCCTGGACGAGGTTCGCAAGCGGTTGAGGGCGTCATATTGGTACGAGGTTGTGACTGGCGTGGTACCGGTCTGGTTCGGCGCGGGACTTTCTAGACGCGGCGTTTTCTTTTTTTGAGTCGCAGAAGTTTCCGCCGCTTTTCGCGGATCGCTTTTGCTTCTGATGTAGCGGCGGTTATGGCCGGTAGTTTGGCGTGCCGATGCGCTCCGCCACGATTTTACGCGCGTTCTCATACAGGGCGCGCGCCTGGGGAACCGCCTCAATTGCTTTCAGGACTTGCGGGTCGATCCCAAGCTGAACCTTGAAGCCTTCCTGCTGGCCAAAGGTGGACACAAAAACTTCCTGCTTGATCTTGCGTTTCACCCAATCCAGGTTTTCGGTCAATTCCGTTTCCGTGTAATGAACGTTGTGGCCGGCGAGGAATTTTCGAAAATCCGCCATCAGACCATCGCTAGCTTCAAAATCTTTGGCGATGACTGGGCGGGTTCCCAGGTAGTGAAGCGTAAACTCGCCCACGCTCCCATCAAATGGAAAAAATACGCCGGCACCCAGCATTGTTTTTTGAAAATGATTGAGCTCCGGCTCGGAAACGCTAATGTCGGGCGTGATTCCGCCTCCGCCCGTTACCTGGCGGCCGCTGTCGGTCAGCCTGACTTCTGTCGGGTGCTCCGGAACCTTGCGCTCGTAGTGATAGGCGTAGAGCGAAACGGATTTGTAATCGCGCTGAATTAACCGGCCGCTGGGCGTGTAGTAACGCGCGATGGTAAGCGCCAGGCCGGTATTTTCGCTCAGCGGCTGAAGCACCTGCACCAGGCCTTTGCCAAATGTGGTCTGGCCAACGATGATCCCGCGGTCGTGGTCCTGCACCGCGCCTGAAACGATTTCGGTGGCGGAAGCGGAGTTGTTGTTGACCAGGATCACCAGCGGCATGTTGTCGCCCTGATTTCCGCGCAAGGCATAATAACGGCGCTCCGGGGAAGAGCGTCCATGCTGCGACACGATCAACTGATTTTTGTCCAGCAACATGTCTCCGACCGCGATGGCTTCATTCAGCAGTCCGCCGGGATTGCCGCGCATATCCAAAACCAGGCCGTCGAGCGAAGCCGCATTCAGACTCTTCAACGCCTCGCCAAGTTCGCGGTCGGTTGTTTCGTTAAATCCAGAAAGCTTTATGTAGCCGATGCCGGGTTTGATCTCGAAGGCCAAATCCACGGTGTGATGCGGTATTTCATCGCGCTTCACCGTGAAATCCAACGCGTCGGCGTAACCCTCGCGAGCAACGGTGATCTTGACGACTGTGCCTCGGGCGCCCCTCAATTGGTCCGCGATTTCCGTGGTGTTCATGCCATCGGTGGATTTGTCGTCGATTTTTTTGATTACATCACCCGGCCGGATTCCGGCGGTATATGCCGGAGCGCCCAAGTACGGGGCCATCACCACGGTGCGGTCCCCGCGGGGCACCACGGTCATGCCAACACCGTAGTACCTGCCGCTGCGGTCTTCCTGATTCAGCGCCCACTGGCGAGCATCGAAAAAACTGGAGTGAGGATCGAGCACACGCAGCATCCCGGGGATGGCGCCCTGGTAGATGAGCTTATCGGCGTCCACAGGTTCAGCGTAATTCGACTGCACAATATCGAGCACGCGAGTAAGGTCTCGAACGGAAGTCCGAGCGTCGCCGATCGAGGATGAAGTGGCTCGTACGTTGGGTCCGTAAATCGCACCCAGCGCAGCGGATAAAGCGATTACCGTAACCACGAGAAATAGCCCGCGACGTTCTGGTTTCATTTCACTCTCGCGCGACGTCATACTTAAATCTGAATCCCGCATTCGACCTCAAGACATAGCTCCATTGTACGTCCGTCTCGCCTCTTCGCGACTCGTGAAATCATTTGCAGCGTGGAGGAGCCAACACCAACGCTGCAGATGCAGGGTTGAAGCCTGGCATTTCCGCGCTAGGCCAACCCTGCCTTGGACAGCGGCAGTTCGCGGATGCGCTTACCTGTGGCCGTGAAGATTGCGTTGCAGAGCGCGGGCGCAAACGCCGGCAAGCCTGGCTCGCCGACTCCGCCAGGAGGCGCGTCGTTCTGCACAATGTGGACGTGCACTTCGCGCGGCGCGGTGTTCATGCGCGCCACTGGATACGTATCAAAGTTCGTTTGGTCGATCACTCCGTTCGTGGCCGTGATCGATCCGTAGAATGCGATGCTCGTTCCCATCACGGCCGCGCCTTCAAATTGGTTCGTAACCATCTCAGGATTCACGACGGTTCCCGCATCGAGTGCTGAGTCCACTCGATCGACGCGCACGCGGCCGGCATCGTCAAGATGCATCTGGACAACGGTTGCAACGTAGGTAAGGAAGCTGCGATGCAGCGCGATGCCTATTCCCGCTCCGCTTCCGGGCTTCACTTTTCCCCAGCCCGATTTTTCGGCGGCAGTCTCCACCACTCGCTTGAAACGCGCCGTGTCGATGGGATATTGCTCATAGCTCCCGCCGTAGTTGGAATAGTCCTTCGGCAACTCGCTCTTTGGAATGATGCGATCAGGCCCCAAAAGCTGAAGAGCATACTCGACAGGATCTTTGCCAGCCGCATGCGCGCATTCATCCGCGAAACACTGCAAACCGAACGCGTGATAAATGTTCGCGACCGAACGGAACCAGCCGATGCGCACATGCGCCGTCGCCGGCCCGTTCTCCGAGCGATGATTCGGAATGGCGTACGGCAAATCACTGAAGCCCAATCCGAGTTCATCCCCATCCGAATACGTTTCGCCGGCTTTGAATGTCGAGCCGATGGGAGGAAATACCGTTCGCTGCAGCCACGCCGTCGGCTTTCCATCGCCGCCCAGCGCCGCTTTCATGTACATCGCAGACACGGAATGATACGAATCGAACTGGATGTCGTCTTCGCGGCTCCAGACCACCTTGACTGGCCTTCCGGTTTTCTTCGAGAGCACCGCCGCTTCGACCGCAAAATCCGGAAACGATTTTCGCCCGAACGCCCCGCCCAGAAGCGTCAAGTTCACCGTCACGTCTTCCTTCTTGGCTCCAACGGCAGCAGCAACGGCGTCACGCGCTCCCTGTGGGCTTTGCGATGGCGCCCACACTTCTACTTTCCCATCTTTGTAAACGGCGAGCGCCGCGGGTGGCTCCATCGAAGCATGCGCCAGCAGCGGCGCATAATATTCCGCCTCGATAATCTGTCCGCCTTTTGCAAACGCCGCGTCCACGTCGCCAACCTCGCGAACGATTTTTCCCGGCTTCCGCGCGGTTTCCTGCAATTCCTTTTTGTAAGGATCGGAGCTATAGACGCTGTGCGGGCTGGTTTCCCACTCGATCTTCAATTTTTTCTTGCCCTGCATCGCGGCCCAGGTGCTATCGGCCAGCACGGCCACACCGCCAAGCGCCTGAAAAAGTACCGGCGGCTTGAAAGTGTCGATCGTTGCGGTTTGCTTTACGCCGGACACGGTCAGCGCTGCCGAATCATCCACCGATTTCACAGTGCTGCCCAGCACTGGAGGATGCACGACACTGGCGTAAAGCATGCCGGCCATGTGGGTGTCCTGTCCGAATTTCGCCTTGCCGGTGCACAAATCTTTCAAGTCGTAACTCGGCGCGGGTTTGCCGATATAGCGCCATTCACTACGCGGCTTCAGCTTCAGTTCTTCTTTCTTTGGCACATCCAGTTTCGAGGCGGCTGTCGCCAACTCGCCGTAGCCGGCCTTTTTTCCCGATGCTTTGTGAATGACGTGGTGCAGTTCCGTCGAGCATTCAGTTGCAGGGACGCCCCACTGTTGGCTAGCGGCGCGCACAAGCATCAACCGAGCCGTCGCTCCGGCCTCGCGCAGGGGTACAAAAAAACTAACGACGGAGTGCGAGCCATCAGTATCCTGATCGCCATATTTTTCTGCGCCGATCGCTTGCACGACTTTCACGCGCGCCCAGTCCGCATCCAATTCTTCGGCAATGATGCGCGGCAGGGAAGTGCGGACGCCGTTGCCCATTTCCGAACGGTGCGCAACAACATAGGCTGTTCCGTCGGTCCCGATCGCCAAGTAAACGCTGGGTTGCAAAGGAGCCTTGTCCGACGGAGGAAACGGATTGCCCGTATCAAGGCTGTCTGCGGCTGCAAAAATCTTTTCTGGAATCAGCGTGACGCCGAGCACAAACGCGCCTGCTCCTAATATTCCTTTGAGGAATTCGCGCCGGCTATTTGCCGCGTCTGATTCGTTTTTCGATATATTTTCGACTCGAATCATGCTGCCTCCGCCTCGCATTCGTAACAGCTTTCGAGCAACATCCTACCGCCAATCTGGATAGTTGCAAGCGTGTCTTGTTCTCTCGGTGACGCGCGCTTCTAGGACTCCGGCCACGCACCGAGAGCGCGGCGCAAGTTCACGAGCTGGCCGAGGTGGTAGGCATTGTGATCCGCAAGAACCAGCGCTTCGCGCAAAATCGTCTGACCGTTGCCATGAGGAAGTTTTGCAAAGAGATCGGTTTTTGGGTTTTGCACCAGCCGAACCATGTCCTGCAAATCACGCTCGAACGCAGCGGCACTTTCGTCCCAGGCTTTTTCGTTCGGAGGCGCAGGAGATTTCGGCCAGTATCCGGCAGGGAAGGGAGGCGAGACGTGTTTGGGATTTCTGCTGAACTCGAGAATGTCCCACTGCGCGAGCCGGGCGTGCTCAAGCAACTGCCAGCCGGTATGCGGAAGGCTGTGCGCGAACGTCCCGTATTTCGCAGGGGGAAAGCCGTCAAGCCCGTCTGAAAAATGGACGTGCGCGCCTCCACCTTTCAGGAGATAGACCACCTGTTCGCGCAGTTCGCGATCGCTATTACCCGACGGCTTCGGCGTAGTTTTCTTGGCCGGCTTTGTTGCAACTTTTTTGGCTGTCTTTTTCTTTTTCATTCTGGCTTCCCTGATATCAGGACTTGCTGCGGCATTCCTGGCGCTGGGTGAAGGGTGGTCTTTGCAAATCCCGCGTTTGCGAACATTTTTTCGTACTCCGAAAAAGTGTATGCATCTCCCGCGTCTGTTCCCACGAGCATATTGAGGCTGAACGACGCGGCTGCCGGCGGAGAGACACGGTCTTCATTGGGCACGAATTCGAGCGTGACGGCTTTTCCGCCGGGTTTCAGCGCGCCATAGACGCGGCGCATGAGCTTCTCGCACGTCGGCATATCGAAATGGTGGAAAATATTCGTCAACAGGACGAAGTCGTAGCCGCCGCCGAGATCGGTTTCAAACGCACTGCCGGGGCGCACGGTGTAGCGGTCGGAAACGCCGGCGGCTCGT
>DASXMM010000443.1:0-4015 GCA_036495665.1 Candidatus Acidiferrum sp.
CTGGATTTTCGCGCCCATCGCCTGGCTCATCGGCATACCGAGGCACGACACGGTGCAAATCGGCCACCTCCTCGGACTTCGCATGGTCACTAACGAATTTGTGGCCTTCAGCGATCTCGGCACAATGAGAGGAAGTCTCGATCCGCGCACGTTCACCATCGCCACGTTCGCGCTCTGCGGCTTCGCGAATTTCAGTTCCATCGGCATTCAAATCGGCGGCATCGGTGCGTTAGCACCGGAACAGCGCGGCCAGCTCGCCAAGTTCGGCATCCGCGCCATGCTCGCAGGCACCATGGCCAACCTCATGTCCGCCTCGATAGTCGGCATCCTTTCATGATCGTTCCCGTCACTTGTAGGCGCGCAGCATGCTGCGCCCCATCTCGCCAAAATCGATCCGCGCTAAAATGGGACAGCCAATCCTGGCTGTCTCCCGCAGTTAGCGCATTTGGTCCACCTCGCGCTAAAATTACACGCCAACGAGCATGAGCCCAAAACGAAAGCCAGTACCCAAAATCAGATCCTCGGGCGAATTCGAAAACGCAGAAGCCGCCGCAAACTTCATTCACTCAAAAACCGATCTTCGTCCAAACATAGCCCTCGTCCTCGGCTCGGGCCTGGGCGCCTTCGCCGATGAATTCGCATCCGCAACAAAAATTCCCTACGCCGATATTCCGAATTTCCCTCGGTCCACCGCCATCGGCCACGCCGGCCAACTCGTCATCGGCAACGTTGGCGACGTCCCAGTCGTTGGCATGCAAGGCCGCGTGCATCTTTACGAAGGCTATTCCGCCAAAGAAGTCGCCTTCCCGATTCGCGTGTTCGCGCGCATGAGCGTGAAAGCCGTCATCCTCACCAACGCCGCCGGCGGTATCAAACATGAATTCACGCAAGGCCAGCTTGTGGTGATCAAAGACCACATCAATCTGCAAGGCGTGAGTCCTCTCACCGGCCCTAACGACGACCGTTTTGGCCCGCGGTTTCCGGATATGACCGTGGCGTATGATCGTCGCTTCCGGGAAATTGCCGTCGGCGCAGGAAATCGCAACCACATCGGGCTCTACGAGGGCTTTTACGCCGCGGTGCCGGGACCAAGCTACGAAACTCCATCTGAGATACGATACCTGCGCGGCATCGGCGCGGACCTTGTTGGCATGTCCACGGTTCCCGAAGTGATTGCTGCACGACACTCCGGAATCCGCGTGCTGGGCATCTCGTGCGTAACGAATGCGGCGGCGGGCATTCTCGACCAGCCACTCAATCACAAAGAGGTTCTCGAGACGGCCGAGCGCGTGAAGGGCCAGTTCATCGCATTGTTGAAAATGGTGATCCCGCGCATCGCAGCGGAGATCGAGTGATGCCAAACATTTTTCGGAGGACCGCAGCGTGACAGAACACGAAGCACTTGTGGAAGCCGCGCAGCAAGCGCGAGAAAATGCTCACGCGCCCTTTTCGAATTTCCGGGTTGGCGCGGCGTTGCACGCGACATCGGGCAGAATTTTTGGCGGATGCAACGTGGAAAACACCACTTATGGATTGACGGTTTGCGCCGAGCGCGTCGCGATTTTCAAGGCGATGAGCGAGGGCGAACGCAACTTTGACGCGATCGCCGTCGTCGCTGACACTGACGCGCTGACTCCGCCCTGCGGCGCATGCCGCCAGTTGATCTGGGAATTTTGCGGCGACGTCCCGGTGATTCTGGCAAATTTGAAAGGCAAAACCGAAACGCTGCGGATGCGCGATCTGTTTCCAAAGCCGTTCGATTCGTCGAACCTGTAGCCGTGGATTTGAAGCCTCAGTAATTTTCTTGCAAAAGGCAGGCCGCGATGCGCCAGACTGTAAAAACGTTTTTCGGGTCGCTTGCGTTCACCCTCGTCGCTGCTGCTCCCGGCTATCCCCAGTTGCAGCCGCAGCAAGCTGCTCAGCACCCGGAGCAAACTCCCGCTAAACCCGCCAATTTCGTTGACCTCTTCATTACGGGCGGGACCGTCGTCACCATGGACCCGGACCGGCGCATTATCGAAAATGGATTTGTCATTATTAAGGGCGATGCCATTGTTGCTGTGGGGCAAGGAATTCCGAAGATGCCGGGTGGCCCGATCTTCGCCAAGCAGTCCATTGAGGCGAAAGGTGCGCTGATTCTGCCGGGCTTCATCAATGGACACACGCACGTTCCCATGACGTTGCTTCGAGGGTTGCACGATGACGTGACACTGGACGACTGGCTGAGAAAATATATTTTCCCTGCCGAAGCGAAAAATGTAACGGAAGACTTCGTGCGCTGGGGAACGCGACTCGCCGCCGCGGAACAAATTCGGTCGGGTGTCACGACGTTTGCGGACATGTATTATTTCGAAGACGCCATCGCCGAAGAAACCAAAGCCGCCGGTATGCGAGGCGTTCTTGGCGAAACATTCATTGATTTCCCAGCGCCGGACAACAAAACCAATGCCGCGATGCTCGAATATACGGAGAAATTCCTGAAGCGCTGGCAGAACGATCCGCTGATCCACGCGGCGGTTGCTCCGCATTCGATTTACACTTGTTCGCAAAAAACTCTCCAGGATTCCGCCGCTCTGGCACGCAAATACCACGCGCCGATCCTGATCCACGTTGCGGAAATGAAAAAAGAATTGGACGATAGTTTGAAGCAGAACGGGCTGACGCCGGTGCAATATCTCGAAAAAATCGGCGTCCTCGGCCCCGATGTTCTTGCCGCCCACTGTATTTTCGTGGATGCGAAAGACCGTAAGATTCTTGCCGGACGGCAGGTTGGCTGCGTGCACAATCCCTCGAGCAACATGATGCTCGCGAGCGGCGTAGCTCCTGTGGTGGAAGAGCGCGCCGCTGGAATCGCGGTGGGACTCGGGACCGACGGTCCGGCGGGGAGCAACAACGACCTCGACTTGATGGAAGAGATGGACCTTGCGGCAAAGCTCCAGAAAATCACGAAGATGGATCCGCGCGCGCTGGGCGCCAAGTCCGTCGTCGAGATGGCCACCATCGAAGGCGCCAAGGCGCTCCACATGGGAAAAGAAATCGGCTCGCTCGAAGTGGGAAAAAAGGCCGACATTATTTTGATCTCACTGGACGAGCCGAATGCCGTTCCCATGTACGACGTTTACGCGCAGCTCGCATACGCGCTCAAGGGCAGCGACGTTGCGACGGTCGTGATCGGGGGCCGCATCGTCATGCGCGACAAAAAACTTTTGACGCTGAACGAGCCCGAAATTCTTGCCAAAGCTCGCGAGTACGGCAAGAGAGTCGAAGCATCTCTGAAGTAGCGTGCGATGAATACCTCCAACATCGCGCCCGACCGCTTCTGCGGCAAACGCACCGAGGACGCCTGATGCATCCCGCAAAATATTTGACGTTGCTCGAGACAGCGATGGAAGAGGCGCGGCGAGGACTCGCGGAGGGCGGAATACCCATCGGTGCGGCGCTGTTTGACAGCGATGGGGAGCTGTTGGGCAGCGGTCACAATCGCCGCGTGCAGGATGGCGATCCATCAGCGCACGGAGAGACCGATGCGTTTCGCAAGGCCGGACGGCAGAAAAGTTATCGAGACACAACTATGGTGACGACGCTCGCGCCATGCTGGTATTGCAGCGGGCTGATCCGCCAGTTTGGAATTGGGACCGTCGTCGTCGGGGAATCGGTAAATTTTCGCGGCGGCATCGGCTGGTTGCAAGAAAACGGAATCAAAGTGGTCGATCTTGCGTCTAAGGAATGTGTACAGATGCTCGCGAAATTTATAGTGGAGAATCCGTCGCTCTGGCACGAAGACATTGGCGAAGAGTGACCTGTGCCTGCTCGGGCGGTCCGCATTGGCAGCGAAAAATGAATCTTCCATGACACGAAAATTCAGAATCAACAAATGGACTCTGTTTGCGCTGAGTGTCGCAGCGGCGGCAATTCTCGTATTCACGCTGCGTGCAGCGGCATCCGCATCGGATGAGATTCCAAAGCTCGCCGCGCTCATGGACTGGAAATCCGGGACAGTTGTCGCGGACATCGG
>DASXMM010000444.1:0-47500 GCA_036495665.1 Candidatus Acidiferrum sp.
GGGCGCAATATGCGGGGCGGTGCGGGCAATCGCAGCGTTTGGGGGGATCCGACAGCAGATGCTGAATTCGCCTCGGCTTGGCTAACACACTAGTTTTTCACCTCTGGTGGATATTTCTTGAGAAGCTTACTAACAGCTTTGTTGATGTTCTTTTGTTTTTTCTCTGGTTTGGCTTTGGGATCTAGAGTTTTCGAAGCCACTCCGCGCCATACGAGTTGTTTCGTTCCGGAGTCATACATGCTCAAATCCAGCTGCCCAACATAAACCGTAGAGGTGGAGCCATACGTTGTCCCGGTAGACATGCCCCCATACCCGTACCACCCGCCACCCCAGCCTGGACCGTAACCCCATCCGGTGTTGAACGAGGTAAACTCCTTTTCCCGGTTGAGGGCAGTTTGGTAGCCGACATAAAGGTCAGCACTGTCGGCGTCCGTCTTCGTAATTCCCTTCTGCGCGAGTTCGGCGTCGATTGCCGTCGTTATGGCCCGCGCCGTCAAATCGTCCGGCAGGTCAGCTCCTTTGATCTGAATCCATTTGTAGGTGCGGTATTTAGAGAAGTCTTTATCCTTGTCGAAGTCATAGCGCACGTCTTGAGCTGAGACAGAACTCACAGCCAGCAAAAGGAAAAGGATCAAGAAAGCAGTGATATTTTTCATTTGAACGCTCTCCTCGCAAATACCGGCTGAAAGCTGTCGACGGGTCACCAGTTGTCGTCTGTGCGCTTCCACGTTTTGTCGGGGTTATAGAGGGTCATCTCTCTAAAGGTGCTCAGACTGTTCGAGCCCAGGTCCTTTTCGTAGACGATTCCTGAATAGCTGACGACAAAGGTCTTGACGCCAGTAACGCGATACTCTGCCGGTGCCGCAGCCAGAGCAAATCCGCCAATCATGGCCCCTTCTACCATAAAGCTCATCTCTCCGAGAGGCGCGGCGGGGCCCTGTCCCTTCAAGATTTTGAAAAAGTAACCGTGATACGGTTGGCTTCGATTCGAGTAACCCTGCTCGATGGCCTTTGCAACTCCTTCCGCAACCGGCCCTCCCCAGCTTCCATCCGCGTTCCGCCACGCCAAGCCATCTTGTTTTCCGGGCGTGCTGATAATTCGCTGGGCATACTGATTCACGCGAGCACCATCATGCTTTTCAAGAGCATATGCATGTTGCGCTTCCACATAACCGCGACAGATTTGAATAGCGTCCAACTCATTGGCGCCAATGCGCCGCAAAAGAATCTCTTCGCGACCCGCTTTGGTATCGAAATACCACTCTCCCCCTCTTTGGACTATTGGGATTGGAAGTGGCCAATCATCGTCACCGACGGATAGCGTTGCGCGCATCGGATTCTTTGGGTCCAGAGTCACGGCGTTCTTTTCGCGCGCCTTTTCCGCAAACGTCATCAGTCTGTTTTTATCCTGGACGGAGTCCTCCGAAGACACCAGATCCTTGGCCTGGGGGCCCAAGATCGCCAAGAGGGTAGGCAAATCCGAGCTTCCAGCGGCTTTTATGAGTGCTTCGACAGCCTCCTGGGGGGTCGCGAACGCCTTCTGCTCCGACGGTAGGGATGAGGGTGACTCCCCCTGTCGGGCCTGCGTTGCCGTTTCGCACAAAGCTGCTAGGCCGCAGCTGATGCAGATCAGCAATGCACGTCGGAGCATTTTGCCGGTGAGGACTCTCGGTCCTCCGCACGTAGTGTAATTTCTTTCAATCACAAAATTTCCTACCTCCTGCGCCCGCCGCCACGTCCGCCACCACCACGGGACCCCATACTCGATGCGCCCCGCGAACTGCTTGCCCGGGCGCTGCCGCCACTCATTCCACCGGAGCCGCCAAAGGCTCCCCCGCCTTTCGATGCGCCCCTGTCGGACGAAACGCTACGATTGCCAACACGGTCCCCACCTGCTCCAGCCCGGTTTCCGGCGCCGGCTCGATCGTTTCCGGCGGATGGTTGCCTGCCGCCACCGCGGTCCAAGCTTGCTGGCTGCTGCCTTCCGCCCTGCCCCTGATTCGCGCGCCCATTTGCTTGCCGGTTCGACCTGGAGTCTCCACGAGCGGTGCCGCCAAATTTGTTGGCAGTGGCCCCGTTCGAGTAGGGTGTGCCGCCGCGGTGCGCGGAATTGTGCTGCCAGTTATTGCTCCCAGTTCGATTGCCGCTTCGGTTCGAAATGTTGTTTTGTCGATTCGAATTATTTACAAACGTGTTGTTATTATTTATATTTATATTATTGTTGCTGCCGCCCCACCCGGCGCTACAACACCAGCCCCCGCCCCACGCGGCCCCCATCGCCATCCCAACACCAAAGGAAATTGCCATTCCCGCGGCATAGTAACCAGGCGGTGGGTAGGCAATGGGCGGATAAGGGTACACAGGCGGCCCGTATACCACCGTCGGCTCATAACTTGGAACGTACACGACATTAGGCTGAGCCTGCTCAATGATGATTACGCTTTTGTTCTCTACAACCTTGGTTTCTACTTTTTGCTGTTCGGAGGATTTGAGGTTGCCCTTGCCCTGTGCCTTTGCACGCATTCGCTGTACCGCGTCCATCACATCTGCTTCTTGAGCGAGAAACGCGTTCCCCAGGTCCGTCGTCCACTGCACGTCGTCTGCCAACCGTTTAACCACGTCTGGAAGGGCCGCCAGCGACTGAACCGTCGGATCCCAAGGCTGCTTCATCACGGCGTCTTCCAGCGCTTTGTCCTTCAGGCTGGAATTCTTGGTCAGCCATTGCTGAAGTTGCATGATCTCCAAGGGGTAGGTGGAGGCGGCGAGAACCTGCGCTAAGAGAGGATCTGGATAAAGAGCGATGGGAGCAACCAGAGAGTCCAGTTGATCGTTAGGGATCTTCGCGCCTTGGTCCGGGGCAGCCGCTTCTTGCAGTGGGCGGGATCGTCCAGAGGGCTGACTGACGGTGAGGACTAGGAAGGAGCAGAGTATGGCTTTCAATCGGCTCCGCATCGGTCTATCCAGAAGGACCACGTATTCACTCCTAAGGTCACGATCCACCTTCATTTAGCAGCACAGCTTGAATTACGGATACTGGCAAAAGCATCAGTCAGTGGGCTGCTGCCCAGGGGTTCCTAGACACCAGCAGATCACCGCCGAAGTGACACATCAGACGCGGAGACCTAAGCGTTGGACACGCTGGCGCCGGTCAAAAACCTCACCAGGCCGCGACAATAGCCCCTTCTGCTTGCAACGGTTTAGACGAAAACACGGTGGGATAGAAAAGCTTGACGGATCGAACTAGGCAATCGGTTACTACAGTGCGTCTGGTGCGCCTGCCAGTGAGGAACCCGCTCAAGTCTGCCGCAGCCGCCGTTGGGATTCGGTTCCGGCTCGTTGCGACTGTGCCACCCGTACACGCCAGACAATTTTACCTTTCGCGGATCCCGCTAAACAACAATTCGATTCTCAATCGCAAATTGAACCAGCTCAGCATTTGTCTTGAGTCCCAGGTCCTCCATGAGGCGGTATTTATGAAAGGCCACCGTGCGTGGCGCCACTTTCAAGACATCTGCCGCCTCCTTCATGGATTTTCCCTCCGCCAGAAGCTGAACAACCTGTCGCTGGCGAGGAGTGACGGATCGAGGCCGGCTCCTGCGTTGCGGATTGCGGATGAAAGACTCCTGCATACCACGAGCGATCTGGCGCGTGACGTACGATTTGCCGCGGACGGCCGCGCCCAACGCCTCAACCAATTCTGTGGCTGCAGAACTTTTCAACACGTAGCCGGACGCTCCTGCGCTCATTGCTTCTAGAGCGACTTCGGGATCCTCGTTCATAGTCAGGAAGACGAGTCTGACAGCTGGCATCTTATTTTTAAGTTGCCGCCCCGCTTCGAGCCCGTTCAGCAGCGGCATGGCAACATCTACCACGGTGATGTCAGGCTTGAGGCGTCCAGCAAACTCCAAGAGTTCGTGACCATCGCTCGCAATGGCTACAACATCAAACTGGGGAGCGATCAGCTTTCGCAGGGCCTCTGCGACTAGCTTGTGGTCATCGGCGAGGATCACCCTGGGTCCCGTGACCATACGTTCAGCCTCTGGAAAGCAAGTTCGGTAGAATGGGTTGGCGGAGTTTACGACAGGAATTTTCTCTGACAAGTATTAACTTATGCGGGAATATGATGTGGAGCCGAGCCAAGTCTTAGCGGAGACTAGGCGATTCGACAAGCCTGAACCGCTCGACAGCCTGTTGCAACCGCGTCCTCCGGTTTGAGCTCTGAGCAAAATCACCTCTGGTTTATAACTCGCGCGGAACGAATTCGGGTCCGTGAAACGCGATTCGTCAAAGCTCGGGACACGGCATACGGCACGGCAATCAACAAGGGGCCAACGAGCAATGCAGCGCCAGGGTGTATCCGGCGAAAGATGAGGAACTGCGAAATTACGTCGAGTAGGATTGCGATCGACATGAGATCGCGGATCGATTTAAATGCGCTTCGCAAGAGAGCATTCTTACCGGCAAGCCCGGACCTCAGCGCCAGCAGAAAAGGGGGATGTCCTTCCCGAGCATCTTTAATACCGTCACGCATGCCAATCAAGGCCGCGACGGTTGGCTGCAGAATGAACCGCAAACGGCCAGCTCCGAACAGCCGCGCTAGCAAGTCCTCGAAGAATTCCTTGGTGAATAAGTATGGACCGCCAGTCTGGATGAGCCTTCGGAGGGCGCCAGGTACGCCGATAAGAAGAACCGCGATGACCAAAAAGGTGAGTACCGTACTACGCGAGAGCGGTATCTTCATTTTTTCGGTGATCCCGTATGACGACACTCGTACCTCGCCAAGCTAGACGTCGGCCGGAAATAACGCATCTGGGAAAACTAGCAGCAACGGCAAGGCGCGTAGCGGGGATGGAAGCAAAGTAACGTGTTAGTCGAACTGCAGGCTCAGGCGCTCGGGGAACCTCAGGAGAATCTTACCCCGGCGCTTTCCTATGGTGTGGTCGCGTTGCCATTTGCTCAATAGGCGGCTTACGGTGAATGGCGTCAGGTTGGTGGCATCGGCGAGTTCTTCGTTAGTGGCATCGAATTCGAAGCCGCCCAACGTTTTCTCCCCGATTGCCTCAGCAAGGCAAATCAGAAGGCGGCCAAGCCTCTCACCGGGCGTAAGGCTGATTAGAGCGTTGTGGGTCGCAAGATACCACGCCAGATACTCCGAAGCGGTCGTCAACGCGTTTTCAAGTAGCCTCGGGTACTTTGCGGCTAGACCGCGTATGGTGACGCGATCCCAGACCAGGATCTCGCTATCCTTCAGCGATTCAGTGCTGACCAGATAACGTGCAGGATCCGTCAAAAGCGTCATGGCTCCGATTATTTCTCCCGGCGTGAGCCAATGAAGAAGGACTTTTCTGCCGTCATGAGTGTTGAAGAAAAAGCGGGCCCGTCCCCTCGTCAATAGGAAGAGATAATTTGCGGGGTCACCTTGGTTCACGATGCCGGAATTGGCAAGGATGCGTCGGGTCTTTGCAGCCGCGAGAATCGCATTCGCATCCGTGGTTGCGATTCCATCCAAAAGTCGCCACGTTGATTTCGGCCTCGCGGCAGAAAGTGCCGGGCGGGAGGTAGTTGCCGAGTCGGGCATAGTTGCCGGGTCTTGGTAGTTTGCTATGCCCGACCGCGGCTGGGAATGAAGGGACACACAATGCTTCCTTTGCATGATGGTCTCGAAACTAGAATTCGTTCATGCGGCGCAACTATCCGCCATTGGCGGGAACCCATACGTTATTCGCTGCTGCGATGTCGGCGTTCGCGACGTCGGTAGAAATGCGAATTCGTTGCAAGCCGCCTTTATTCCGCGGCGTGACCTGAAAGACGAGGAAGTATTGGTTCTCAAGAAGTTTTTGAAGGCGCTCCAGATAGGGCTTGAAGCTAACCGCGTTTTGCGTCCCCAATGCAAAGTACTCTCCGCCGGTTTCGTCAGTGATCTTGGCGATGCCGCCCTGGCCAAGTTGAGCTTCCCAGCCGTTTCGGCTCAACCTCCCGACGCCCGTTGCATAGATGGAATGAACGATGACCCCATATCTCTGGCTGGCCTGGCTCGCGGTGTCGGCGTCCGAGCTTATTGTGGGCATTGTGCTGGCAGCAGGAGCCCCAATCATTCGACCGCGTGGGCCGGCCGAGGCAAAAGGGTTAGGAGCGCCTATGTCTCCTGTGGTGTCACCACGGAGCCGGTCGATGCCGTCGGATATAATCAAGACTTCCCGTCGCAGTTTTTGCTGGGGCCAGCCCTTCACCAGGCCAGCGAGCGAAAGATAGGGGCTGTCCATAGCGGACGAACTTCCACGGGGAAGACGTACTGCCTTGGCCGCGAGGGTATGATCGGCAGTAAAATTCTGAGCAATCTGAACTGTGGCGTTGGACATATACCCGACGCCGACCACCGTAGACACTGGCTGAGCGGTAATAAAGTCCCGCAGGTCATTCAGGTTGCTGCCAATGGCCGTCGGCTCACAAGTATCATCGATCAGTAAAAACAATTGCAAAGCGGCGCTGTCGCCCTGGGCGGGAATCAGATGTTCGACCTTGGGGCTGTCCTTGCCCACCTTCACCTGTACGTTGTTTTGTTGTAGAACCGGAACTTCTCGGTCGGCAGTAAGTGCCTGGTCTGTGATCACCATGTGGAGCTGCACCGCGTTGCTCTGACTCTGCCCCTGGGACTGCAGTCCACGTACGCCCCAAGCCAGGATGCCACACCCAACAACCAGTCCAACAGCTATACGGCGGCTTTTCATCTGCTCAGCTCCTCAGAATCCTAAAAGCGTAAGTAACAGTGGCCGTCAATCGAGAAAACTGCCACTTCTTACAGGGAGCAGCAAAAGCGCAGCGCGTAGGCGCGCTAGTGCGATGCATCTTGGGAGACGAAGATGTGTCCAGCGAGAGCCTCACGTATAGCGGGGACGAGTTCTGTGGTGATTCTAGACTTTACGACGTAACCAAAAGCACCAACGAGGAGACCTTGGCGCACAAATTCGGAGTCGTTGTGAACGCTGAGAAAGACGATCCTCGCCTTGCAACCCGCTTTCATCAAGAGATCGGCAGCATCTAGGCCATTGAGCATAGGCATAGAAATGTCGCTGACGATAATGTCGGGCTGCAAGCGCATGCCGGCCTCAAACATATCCTGGCCGTTTCCGACCTTTGCGACCACCGTGAAATCCGATCCCAAGAGATGCTCCGCCATCTCCGGAAAACCTGGGTGGTCGTCTGCCAGGAGTATTTTCACTTTTCTCAAGCGGTCCGCCCAACGCATTGCGCGCACAATGGTGCTAGACCACCACGAAAGCGCACCCTGCGTGCCGGCGGGCAGGAATAGTCTTCTGACCCTGCTGTTCTACACCAGCGCGAATCGTGATGCTAAGGAGTAGACTCTTATCTGTATACTGTAAACAATATCAGTCAGAAGCAGTCAGGCGATGCGTCGAGAGAGCAGGCGATATGCTAGAGTTGGTTCGTTGGAGTATCTGTTTTGGAAGCTCTGCCGTTGGAAGTGGGGGGAGAAATGCCTTGCAAGGCGTGCAAGTCCGACAACCTGCAAAGACTGGATGGAGAGCTAACCGTTAGTTCGGCTGATCTAAAAGGCCTAAAGGTTGCTCCTGTCTATGTTTGCCGGGACGTTCTAATCTGTTTGGATTGCGGTTTTGCCGAGCTTGTCATCCCGGCTGACGAATTGCATTTGCTCAAGAAGGGAAAGTCTGCGATCGATTCCTAGTCCTTGCGCCGTTTTCTGCATCTTTCGAGCTCGGATAGATCGTCCCGGCTCAGCAAAGTCCGTGCAGCCGGGCCAGCATGCGCTCCCGAGCCCAGAAAATACGCGTCTTCAAAGCAGCGACGCTGATTCCCATTCTGTTAGCTAACTCGCGTTGTGTCCATCCCTCGCCTTTGTGACGGACAAATAGCTGGGCCAATGACGGACGGATCCCCAGGAATGCTGTCGCAAGAAGTTCTTTGGCGACGTAGCGCTGCTCTGGATCAGCTCGCCGGTCTCTAAACTCAGGGAAGCAGTTGTGGTCGCTCTCCAGTTTTGATATGTCCAATTCGGCACGTTGGAATCGAGAACGGCGCCTCTCCATCAAAGCTTCGTTGATCGTCATACGAAAAAGCCACGTAGAGAAGCGCGATTGCCCCTTGAATGTGCCAATATTTAAATACATCTTACAAAGGACATTCTGCATATTGTCCTCTGCGTCTTCGTGGTTCTTCAGAATCCTCAGCGACCAACCGTATATCCGGGGGGAATGTATCTGGACCAGGTCTGCGAGGGCTTCCGAACTTCCTGCACGTGTCCGTTCGATGAGGAGCCGCTCAGCCTCCGTTTCTGAGTTTCCTGTTTTCACGTGATTTGCCCTTTCTGTCTTGGTGTTTCGTCCGCGGCGGGATCGCCACGGGTTGCAGCTCAACCGGCTCGATTCCGCACCACTCAGAGATCGATGTCGGTGCCCGGGATTTTCGGCCATGGAGCCGCGAGCGCCAGCGACTCTCTCACGAATGATGGAGTTACTTCACTGTCAGAAGTGACAGCTAATCACGCAATTAGACGCTGCGCCCATAACAGTAGAAAACGGTAAGGCGGAATTCTCACGTCGAATTTGGCGTATGCCGCTGCGCCAGTCGATCGGTGAACTAATCTGTGACTTCTGACAGTGTGGGGGATAGAAGCGGAAGACCCTAATATGCGTGCAGTAGCACGCGTGACCTGAGTTATTCAATAACGGCGCAAAGGCGCGGCCACTGCGCGCCAGTTGGGACGCTCCAGCCTGAAGGACCATGATGAGGAGACTCTTGGCCGTAGCAGTAACGTCCTGCACACTCGGTTTTACGCATGATCTTGCAGCGAAGCATCTACGGACTAGCGAAGTCCGACTGCAGCAGTTGAAAGCAATACCCTCCGATTCGCAAGACAGCGGTCATGCGCCACAAGATTCTGACAAAGCTTTAACGCCAATTCCCGGCGACGTTTCCGCGCAAGCCATCCCACTGCCTCAGATCGCTGATCGTGCGCAGGAACTTAACCACATGTTGCGCGAGATCACCAGTCAGCTAACTCCCAAGACTGAACTTCTGTACGCGAACGAGGAGGTGGAAGCACAGACAGCGAAGATTCGCGAGCGTTCGTTAGAGTCCCGAGACCTTCTCGCTGATAACCCCACGCCGATGGAACTCGAGGACGAACATCGCTACTGGCGCTCGCGCAGTCAGGAATACCGTACCCGCCGCAAACTTCTCGCTGCGCTTGCCACGAAGTTGCAGGAGCAGATCCAGTTGCTTGACGCCCAGTTGCCGGCATGGGAGGGAACATGGGATCGGACTCACGAGTTGTCCGGTATTGATGCTGTCCTTGCGCAAGTCCGGAAGGCGCTCGAAGCGATTCGCGCAACGCGCTCGCAGGTCGATGAGCAGCTCAAGCTAGTTCTCACCGTCCAGAATCACGTTTCTCAGCAGGACCAGCAAGTCTCGGATGTATTGGTTTCAGTTCGCCAGCTTAGAGAACAAGAACTCAGCCACCTCCTCGAACCAGACAGCGTTCCTCTGTGGGAAGCTCGGAAACGGCCACCACTCAACCAAACGGCGGCAACGGTGTTTCGTCGGTCGCTGCATCGCTCTTTTTCAGCCGCTGAAGGGTTCTTGTTAACAAACAGAGTCCGGGCGTTTGGGCTTGTAGCACTGTATCTGTTGGTTTTATTCGGCGTCTGGAAACTCCGGCGCCACGCCGATGACGGAACGCGGCTTGACGTTCCAGCCCGTGCGCTGCTGGCAATGCAGAAACCATTTTCCCTAGCGCTGCTGCTGGCTCTGCTCTTGACGGTGCAATACGCCGAATCTTTTCCAATTGCTGTCACGTTTGTCTTTCATTTGCTGTGCGTAATTCCTGTTTTGCGATTGCTCTTGCCGATGATTGAGCGCGAGTTGCGGGGACCTCTTTATATCGCGACGATTTCGTATGCGGTGATGGGTACATATCTATTGGTTCAGCTTCCGCCTCCAATAAAGCGAGAATTACATGTTCTAATAGTGTTTGCATCACTGGTGAGTTTCAGCTGGATCCTGAGACTGCTTAGAAAGAGACAGAGCCCGCGCGGCCGGACCGCGCTAATCCTAAGGATTAGCGCCCGAGTATGTCTCCTGTTACTCGGTGCGTCCTTCGTTGCCAACATCGTCGGGTATGTTTCCCTGTCTCAGCTGTTGAGTTTGCCTTCGCTGATAGGCCCGTTCATCGCTGCCGCGCTGTGTTGCGCAGCGCGCGTGCTGGCACCCCTTCTGGGCATTGTCCTGCGCATGCCGTGGTTAAGAAATGTGCCCGAGGTACCGGTCGATGCCATGGAGCATTGGGTCGACCGCCTCTTGAGTCTTGGTGTCCTGTTACTTTGGGCAACAGCAATGCTCCACCTGTTAACGGTCTATGACTATGTAACGAATGTTAGCTCGATGTTCCTCCGTCACCCCATCGGCTTTGAAAAGGTCAATTTCACCCTGGCTGGCGTATTCATGGTGGTAGTCATCGTGTTGGTTGGCTACATCCTGTCAAATGCTCTTACCTTCTTCTTGCAGAACTTTGTACTTGTGAGATGGAGGTTAAAGCGCGGACTGCCTTACGCGATTTCTAAGGTTACTTATTATTTCTGCCTCGTATTGGTGGGCCTTGCGGCTCTATCCGCCGCGGGCGTTGAGCTAAATAAGTTCACCGTGCTCACTGGCGCTATCGGTGTCGGACTGGGCTTCGGGATGCAGAATATCGTGAACAACTTTGTTTCAGGACTGATTTTGATTTTCGAGCGTCCCATACACGTCGGCGACATAGTGGATGTAGGCGGACTGGAAGGGACAGTTCGGCGGATCGGAGCACGGTCCAGCACCGTGCTTACCTTCCAGGGTGCGGAAGTAATCGTGCCCAACAGTAACCTCTTGTCGAATCAACTGATCAACTGGACTTTGTCGTCTCAGTGGCGCCGCCTCGACATTCCGGTCGGGGTCGCGTACGGTACTGATCCCGAACAGGTCATAAAATTACTGGTTGGCGTGGCCGAATCGCATCCAGGAGTATTGCTGCAGAGGCCTCCCGCTGCCTTCTTCCGGGGATTCGGTGAAAGTGCGCTGAATTTTGAATTACGCTTTTGGTCCGCGCAGCAGGACACATGGCTTCACCTCCTGAGCGATGTGACAGTCGCCGTCGCCAAAGCATTGCGTGTAGCTGGTATCGAAATTCCTTTCCCGCAACGGGATCTGCATGTTCGAAGCGTGGACGTGTTCGCGGCCACAACGTTGAGCCACGGTTTGCAAGACACGCCCGCTCAGGACCACAGCGTTCGCACGTAACGTTGTTTTAATTACCGAAGCGAGAAGACAATTCAACGTGAATTCTCCGGTGCCTGAAATCCGAGAACCGGCAACGGAATGATTTGAAGGGCCACGCCGTGAGGTTAGATCTCGCTACGGCTTCGGCCGTGTCACTAGATGTCGAGTAAGGTCACCCGACCCGCGAGATTTGGCTGCAAGCCAATGAAACCCGCGCCGTGCGCCTGCCCAGAACAATACAAAGAGAGTCAGAACGAACAGCAAAGCCGCTATGCCCAAGCCGACAACGAAAACGATAACGAAACTTTCCTCCACCGTGTAAACAACGAGTCTGTTTCGGATTCCAAATGGGATGATTATCGCGAACAGCAATACAAATATAGTTTTCCACTTCATAGTCGACGTTTCTCAGACGCTTTTGGCAGAAAACGGATATAGCCGCTCCCTAGTGTTGCGAGAACGATGCCCTTTCCAGTGGAAGATAGATTGACATCTGGTCTCGTTTGTTCGGCAAGCGATGATGGGCTCGGTAAACCTTGGAGGGCACTGTACTTTTTGTCAGAGGGTGGATAACATCAGTGGCAACTAGTCTCTGTTAGAAATGCCAGTATGCATTCACGTAAATCTCTTTCAGCATCTCGGCGAAAAGAGGTGTTCCATGCCGCCGCGTCTCATATTGGCTGATGACCATACGATTCTTGTGGAGGCATTCCGCAAGCTCTTGGAACCGCACTTCAGCATAATCGCTACCGTTTCTGACGGGCGCGCCTTAGTGGAGATTGCTAAGGAGCTAAATCCCGAAGTTATTGTCGCGGACATCGGAATGCCGCTTATGAATGGTTTGGAGGCTGGGTTGCGTCTAAAGGAACAGATGCCCATGGTGAAGCTTATTTTCTTGACGGTGAATCACGATGCCTCACTCGCTGCTGAAGCCATGCATCGTGGAGCATCAGGGTATTTGCTAAAGAGTTGCGCAGCCACAGAGCTGATCCGTGCGATCCAGCTGGCAGTCAAAGGGAAGTCATATGTTTCCCCAGAGATAGCCCGTGGGATGGAGAAGGAATTCATCAATAACCCGCAGCCTGTGCACCGCGCAAAAACTCTGACGCCTCGACAACGGGAGGTAGTCCTGCTATTAGCCGAGGGAAAATCCATGAAGCAGGTCGCCAGCGTACTGAACGTGACACCCAGGACCGTGGCATTTCACAAATACAGGGTTATGCAACAATTGAACCTAGAGACGACAGCTGATCTGATCCAATTCGCGATTAAATCGCGAATCCTCATCACGTGAACGCCTACTTTCAGACTCACCCATTGTCGACTTGCAGAAGTTTTCTCCAACAAAGAGAATTCGACCGAGAAAAGTCTGGAAGAGACGCTTCGTGAAAACTTCTTTGGCCGAGTCTCCTTAGCAGCGGATGAAATCATCAACTCCTCATTTCTCCACCTTGGGACGCCTTACGATTCGCGACGTATATAACAAAAGGATATTTTGAGACATCGCGAATGGGCATCCGCAGAATCGCTCTCTGCGGGACCAACTGCGTTGAGTTCTGTAACTTCTGACAGTTTTTTGTCTGCGAAGACTGGGTTCAACTGAGTGTACGTCGAGGTAGAGAGGTTTAATTCGAAAACGTGATTCTCAATCTGAGGAGCGCATCATGAAACCACGAACTGTAATTGTTTTGGGCCTCGTCCTGCTGTTCGGGACTTCTGCCTTCGCGCAGGATTACGCCAAGGTAGAAGTTCCCGTCTACTACTCTTATATGCGATTCAACCCGGAAAACAGCAACATAGTGAGCAGCTTTTCTCTAAACGGCGGGGGAGGCGGCTTCGCGGTCTACCTCAACCATTTTCTCGGGATCGAAGCAGAGTTCAATGGGTACCAGAGCACCACGCAAACATTCTCGTTTCCGGCGACTACCAATAGTCCATGCCCTGTGGGCTGTGCCGTTAAGTCCAGCGGCGATCTCTTCACCTATAACGTAGGGCCTATTATGAAGTACCACGCTACACATTGGGAGCCCTTTGTCGAGACGCTTTTCGGAGGGGCGCACTCCAATACCTACAGTAATCTGAAGGCGGCTTGCCAGGCCAACTGTGTCGCGACAATAACTCCCAGCAATAATGCCTGGAGTTTTATTATTGGCGGGGGCTTGGATATTCCCGTAAATCAACACATCGCCATCCGAGCCGCAGAGTTTGATTACGTCCTGACTAGGTTCGGCAACGGCTTTACAGGCGGGAACAACAACCAAAGCAATTTTCGTTACAATGGCGGCATCATTTTCCGGTTCTAGCAAAGACAAACTGTTTCCTCTCCGCTGCCAAGGGACTGCACACGAAGATTCAAGATCTGATGCGGTCCCTTTTTTCTTACTCAGACGCTCGGACCGTATGGTCAGTTCCTCAACTAAGCTTTCTAGTACCCCCCCTCACTCTGAGCCTGACAATTCTGACAGTACTCGTAAGGATCGAAGAAGCCTACTTTCTTCTGCAACCGAACCTCAAGGGGGCGCGTGCGAGACTAGCTCACCACCAGGTGGGAAGCCAGCAACCAACACGTCTAGCCAACTCGACCGAGCCCCTTCTCCAACTTTCGCTTATCCGTGGTGAATTCTCCAATCCAGATTTTCGTTCTGGAACCGACAAGCATCCAGCGACCGCTGTAAGTTCTGCCAGTTTCGTCTGGCTGACTCGGCCAACTAGGATGCCAATTCCAGGTGAATCAACCTCGAGGGAGGCGAAGCTTATGAAACGTCATGCATTCAACGTTGTTTACAGCGGTGTGGTTGTCTCTGTTTTCTTCGCGGTGGCCGCGTCCGCGCAGAGCGCCAAACCAGGGAAGCTGAGGATCGTGGTTTCTCCCAAGCAGGCCTATACGTTTGTTGACGGACAGGCGATCGGCCCCGGGCGGCGGACAATAAAACTCGAGGTCGGAACACATCATTTGGTTGTGGCGAACTATGGGTACAAGTTCGCCGAGAAGGATGTTTCCATTGATTCTGAGCACACTACGTCCCTGGACATTGCTCTTGAACCTGCCGGAGCAGAGGTGCCTGGCCCGCGCGGACGCATCCAGATTGAGGTCGGCATGAGGCGCGCCGGCGACGCGGCCGTGCTCTTGAATTCGAAAAAACCCGAATACTTTGTGGGCCACGTCGATGAATTCAATAACGACATTAGGTCTCATCAGGAGTTGGTCGTGCCGCCTGGGACTCACGAACTGACGGTCACGAGATACGGCAAGGAACTATGGTCGGGTACCGTTACTGTCGCAGCGAACCAGCGGGTAATTGTCGATATCTCCAACGGAAAGGAAAGGACTAAACCCTGGCCGCGGGGCACGGCTCAATTGGGTCCATCCGTCGCACGCTTCGCCGCAGGAACGACGACCACGACCGTTGCGGTCGCGCCCGTCAGCAGCTCCGTCTCGGCCAATCCGCCAAAGATCGATTGCAGCCAGCCTACACAGCTGGCTTGGAACTCAAGCGAGACCATTGATGCAGACATGAGCGGCATGAGTCCGGTTCCAACCACCGGCGAGAAGACTATTTCTCCTCGAGCAACCACAACCTACGAACTCACCGCAACCGGCCCCGGTGGAACCACAAAATCAAATACTACGATTGAGGTAAACCCTGTGGTGCAAGCTTCGCTAAACGCTTCCCAGACCGATCTAAATTATGTCAAACAGGGGGACAAAGTTCTCCAGCAGGAAGGCACAACTCTGAGTTGGTCGACGTCCAACGCCGATTCAGTTTCCATTGACCCGCTCGGTTCCGTGGAGCCTAACGGGACAAAGGCACTGAGCCTCTCCCCGGCTCCGAACACTAACGGCATGTTCGACCAAGAATTCAAATACACCTTAACGGCAACCAACGTGTGCGGTGGCTCGGCTAGCAAAACGGTCTCCGTGCACCTGAAGGGCGCCGTGGGTAACACTCCAGCGATGCTGCTCCGCAGCGTTTTCTTCCCAACCGACTATCCAACGAAGACTAACCCCGAGCTTGGGCTGCTTGGCAGTCAGCAGGATGCACTGACAAACTTGGCTAACGCATTCGCTAAATACCTTCAGTATGACCCAGACGCCAGACTCTCGATCGTGGCACACACCGACGACCGCGGCGGCGAGGAACACAATCAAACGCTTTCGGAACTGCGAGCACAGCGCGTTAAAGATTTCCTGGTGGCGCAAGGGGTCGCGGCAGACAAGATCGACACCTCCGCGAAAGGAAAGAACGAACCCCTGGACAAAGCGGCGGTTATCGATTTGCAGGCACAGAATCCCAATCAGCCCGCGGAAACACGCGTAAAGAACTTCGCAGCAACCTGGCTTGCTTACAATCGCCGTGTCGACATCGTGCTGCTGCCTTCGAACGCGGAATCGACCCGCTTCTACCCCAACCAGGCTGATGACTCAGACGTCCTCTGGCAGAGACCGAAGCCATCGCTCGCTGTGATTCAAAAGAGCAACAGTACGGAACCGCAGAACAATCAACAACCTCCAAACGATCAACAACCTCCAAACAGTCAACAACCTCAATAGGTACGCGCCCTGAGTTCTCTAGTGACCGTCAAGTGGCCCGCCAGGTGAAACCCAAGGCGGGCCACTTGGTTATGGAATCGAACTTACGTGAAGGACCCACATAGCGGACGAGCGAATCGGCGGACTTGCGGAGTCCTACCGCCCTGCCTTTTACTTGTGGTGCTGACTATGACGCCTCTGGCCGGCCAGACTGCGGCCTCTCCACAAACAAATGATTCCTCGGATTCCAAAGCTTTGTCTCACCAAGAGGCCGCTGCGAAAAAAAAGTGTCAGCCTCGAGGGTCGTTTGTTGTTGCGCCACTTCCGATTTCCAGCCCGGCTCTGGGTTCGGGAATAGTGCCAGTTGTCGCCTACATTTTTTCATTGCCGAGCCAGGATCAGGCCTCCGAGCCTTCCGTAATCGCTGCGTCGGGGCTGTGGACAAACAATGGCAGCCGAGGATTCGCTCTAGGTGGCGAGCTCTATTTCAAAGAGAACAAATATCGGACCACGGCAGCATACGTGCGTGGAAATCTGAACTACGACTTGTATGGTCTAGGTAACGGCAGCTCGCAACTTAAACTACCTCTCAATCAAAACGGTCAGGCGTTCTTCGGGGAGTTTCTCCGCCGCGTTGGCTGGAGCGTCTTTCTGGGACCTCGATTTTTGTGGGGAAGCTCTTTCATCACGGTCAGAAACTCAGACACGAGTACCGTCACGCCGCCCGGCCTGGGGCTGCACACGACGCTCACGGCTCTCGGTGTGCGATTGAATCGCGACACTCGCCCGAATCGTTTCTACCCTACGACCGGGACGTTGCTGGACTTCACGGCGGACTTCTTTTCCCAGGGCTTGGGCAGCAAGTATTCTTTCCAATCCTATAAATTCACTTTCAACAAATATGGAAGCCTCACGAAGAACCAGGTGCTCGCTTACAACCTATTCGCCTGCCTTACGGGTGGGCAGCCGCCTTTCTACGGGAACTGTATCTACGGAACAAACAACCAACTGCGAGGTTACGTTGCAGGCCGGTATCTCGATCGCTACATGGCCGTTACGCAGCTGGAGTATCGCCTGGCTTTGCCCAAGAGATTTGGCCTCGTTGCATTTGGTGGGCTGGGAGAAGTGGTGCCCGGCGGTAACCAACCCTTTCGTACGACCAATTTCCTTCCCGGCGGCGGCGCCGGCGCCCGATTCGAATTGAGCAAGAAATACCATGTGAATCTACGCGCTGACTTCGCCCAAGGGAAGGATGGCCATACTTGGAGCCTGGGAGTCGGTGAGGCGTTTTAGCCTCCTCAAAAGCACCATTGTGATGAAGCGCTAGGACTGTCAATTTTGACAGCTGCGGCCTGTCCCCTGCCCAGTTACAAAGCAAACTCCGACTTCGGCTGAGCTGCCCAAGGGAAACGCCTATGCGCCGCATTCTAGGGCTCGACCATTCACGGCCTCACGCGACGAGAATACTGACCCTTCTTGCCATTTATCTGGTGCTCTTGGTCACTCCGTTAGCGCGGTCGCAGCAAAACGCGACGGATTCCATGGCGGGAATGAATATGGAGGCCTCGGCTGCTGAAGATGAGCCTGCTGTAACGGCGAAGCGCCTGGCGGATAAACGGGAGAGTGAGTTCAATCACCATTTCGCCGGGTTCATGGTTATTCTTGCAGGATTTGTCATTCTGTTGAGCGACCGAATTGGTACGCACTGGCCGCCGCTACGTTACGCTTGGCCCACATGTTTTCTCGGTGCCGGGTTATTTCTTTTGATCTCTAGCGATACCGAGATTTGGCCCTTCGGCCCACAATCTCCCTGGTATGCCATCACTCACAAGACAGAGGATCTTCAGCACAAGATTTTCGCCATTATTTTGTTGGCCCTGGGGTACGTTGCACTTCAACGGGCACGCGGACGATGGAAGAGCCGGTCGGCTGCTTGGTTTTTTCCGGTCGTCGCGGCTGCAGGGGCAATTCTTCTCCTTTTTCATGTACATAGCGGCGACATGCATGCTCCCCACGCCATGGCAACCATGGAACACATCCAGAAACAGCACGGCTGGTTCGCAGCTGCGGGTTTGGGAGTTGCACTGACAAATGGACTGGCTGAAATGCCGCTAAAACGGCAACGATTGTTCAGGCTTGCTTGGCCCGCAACGCTAATAGTTCTTGGTCTTCTACTGGCTTGCTACTCGGAATGAACGCAGAGTGGCTGTTATTTTTGGCAGTTCCGCCGACGTGTGCACAGTTCGTACCATCTTCCCAGATGCGGCGTCCTCTCGCATGCGGCGCCACACGTCGTGTTCCGGAGTTCGGATCAGTCAGATCCCAGACCCGTTAGCATGCGTTTTCCCGGAGCGTGCACCTTGAAGTACGAGCACCTGACGTCTGAGGTAAATCGGTCGGGCGCGAAACGGACACGCCATCTAAGGATTCTGACCGTGATGGTCACGGTCTGCGTGGGCTGCTCTACAAAGGCTGTGAAGCCGGTTGCTCCCCCACCAGAGGTGACTGTGACACCCGTTGTCCAAAAAGATGTGCCCATTCTTCAGCAATGGGTCGGGACAATGGTTGGCAACATTGATGCTGATATTCGACCTAAAGTCGAAGGATTCCTGCTGACTCGCCTGTACACCGAAGGTTCTTTTGTTAAGAAGGGCCAGAAGATGTTTCAACTCGACCAACGCCAAGCTCAGGCAGCTGTGGACCAAGCGCAAGGAAAGCTCGAGCGCGCCCGCGCCGCGTTGACACAAGCGCAGATTGATGTGCGCCGCTATACGCCGCTGGTGGCCCAGAAAGCCGTAAGCCAAGCCGAGCTCGACAAAGCTACAAGTATGGAGAGAGCGGCCACCGCAGAGGTCGATGCGGACCAGGCTGCCTTGGACAATACCAAGTTGGATCTCGGGTGGGCGGTCGTGACCTCTCCCATTTCCGGAATAGCGGGCGTAGCAAAGGTGGGCATCGGTGATCTGATGAATCCCAATACGGTCATGACCACCGTATCCAGCGTGGACCCGATCTACGTTGACATCAGCATTGCGGAACAGGATTACCTGCGCTTTAAGCGCGAAAAACCTGAGGTTTCAGGTCGGAGTTTGGAGCTCATCCTCGGTGATGGAACGGTCTTTCCCCGTCGCGGCCGGCCGCTCTTTGTAAATCGTGAGGTGGACTCGCGAACCGGCACGATTCAAGTCCGCTGCGAGTTTTCTAATCCGGGCAACGTGTTGCGGCCCGGGCAATACGGGCGCATTCGAGCCGTTACGGAGTTGCTCAAGGGCGCCCTGCTGGTCCCGCAGCAGTCTGTGTCCGAATTGCAGGGCGTTTATCAGGTGGCGGTTGTGTCTGACAGCTCTGTAGTCACGATTAAGAACATCGACCTTGGCCCGCAGAGCGGGGACATGTGGGTGGTCGAATCCGGTCTGCAAGCTGGAGACAAGGTTGTTGTGGACGGCTTGCAGCGCATTAAGAACGGTATGACCGTTGTTCAATCCCCGTTTAAAAACACCCAGGCAAGCGCAGGCATGGGCGGGAATTAGCGATGGCAAAGTTCTTCATTTCCCGGCCCATCGTTGCCATTGTCCTTTCCATCGTTACGGTGTTAGCCGGTATCGTGGCGATGGCGAAGCTGCCTGTCGCGATGCTTCCCGACATTGTTCCCCCGCAGATCAACGTTTCCACGACCTACACGGGTGCGGATGCCGTGACGATTGAACAATCTGTTGCCACGCCACTGGAGCAGCAGATGAACGGCGTCGATAACATGCTCTACATGATGTCCACGAACGCCAACGACGGCACCATGAATCTCAAGGTCACCTATGACGTGGGAACGAACGTAGATATCGACCAGGTAAACACACAGAATCGCGTGGCGCAGGCCACTCCGAACCTCCCAACATCGGTCAGTCAATACGGCGTGACGGTCAAAAAGCTGATGGGGCTGCCGTTGCTGGTGCTCTCCATCTATTCACCAAACAGCATCTATAGCGGTCAATTCCTGGGAAATTACGCAACAATTAACATCAATGATGCGATTTTGCGTATCCCTGGCGTTGGACAAGTCACCAACTTTGGCGCCGCCGACTATGCGATGCGCGTCTGGGTAAAGCCCGATCAGCTGACGAAGCTCGGTCTAACCGTCACGGATCTGATGAATGCGGTTCAGCAGCAGAGCGCGGTCAATCCTGCCGGACAAATTGGTGCGGAACCCGCACCTAAGGGACAGCAGTTTACTTACGCAGTGCGCGCTCCGGGACGACTCACTAACGCTGAGGAATTTGGGAACATCATCGTTCGACAAAACGCAGATGGCTCCACGGTAAGGTTGAACGACGTTTCGCGGATCGAGCTGGGATCTCTGATCTACCAGCAAATTGGCAGGTTCAATCAGAAACCTGCGGTAATCATTGCCGTCTATCAGGCGCCCGGATCCAACGCTCTGTCAGTAGCCAACAAAGTAAAGGCAGCAATGGAGGAGTTAAAGTCCCGGTTTCCTGGGGACTTGGAATACAAGATCGCGATGGACACCACTCTTCCCATCACGGAGGGGATGAAAGAGATCGTCACGACGCTCCTTGAAGCGATCGTCCTGGTCATCATTGTTGTGTTCTTGTTCTTGCAGAATTGGCGCGCCACTCTTATCCCCTTGCTGGCCGTTCCGGTTTCATTGATTGGAACGTTTGCTATCTTTCCGATGCTGGGATTCTCGATCAATACGCTATCTCTCTTTGGACTCATCTTGGCCATCGGCCTCGTCGTGGACGATGCGATTGTGGTTGTTGAGGCTGTTGAGCACCACATCGAACATGGCCTGGCTCCGAAAGAAGCTACGCTGAAGGCCATGGAAGAGGTATCCGGACCCGTGATTGGCATCGCGTTGGTGCTTTCTTCGGTGTTCGTACCCATGGCCGCGATGGGGGGCATAAAAGGGCTGCTGAACAAGCAATTCGCAATTACGATTGCGATTTCAGTACTCATCTCAGCATTCAATGCGCTGACCCTTTCGCCCGCGCTGTCGGCTCTCATGCTGCGCCCACGCAAAAAAACCAAAGGGCCCCTTGGAAAGTTCTTTGACTGGTTTAACCACTGGTTCGGAAAGATGACCGGCGGTTATGTGAGTTGGAGCGACATGCTTATTCGGCGATGGGCGCTCGCCATCGTAGCTCTGTTGGGAATCAGCGTTGCCAGCGGCCTTATGGGCAAGAGTCTTCCCACAAGTTTCATACCAGAGGAGGATCAAGGGTACGCCTTCATCCAGATACAACTGCCTGACGCAGCATCCCTGCAACGAACGGACGCGGTAATGCGCAAACTTGACGATATGCTTGCGCACCAGCACGGCATCCAAAGTTTCAGTGGAATCTCTGGCTTTAGTCTGCTCTCCAACACTTCTGCTTCGTACAGCGGTTTCTATTTCCTGCAACTAGATCCTTGGGAGGAGCGCAAGACTGAGGAGCTTTCTGCCAACGGACTTATGCGGGTCCTGAATCAAAAAATGCAAAAGGAAACCCCCGAAGCGATAGCCTTCGCCTTCGGGCCGCCAGCCATTCCCGGGCTTGGCACCGCCGGAGGATTTACCCTTATGCTGCAGGACCTCAGCGGCGGAACCGTTCAACAACTCACCGAAACCCTCGACAAATTTGCGGCTGCCGCACGGAAGCGTCCCGAAATCTCTTCGATCGTAACGACATTCCGGCCCTCGGTACCCCAGCTTTTCGTAGACGTGGACCAGGATCGGGTCCTGAAGCAGGGACTCCAATTCGGCGAAGTCTACCAAACCCTCCAAGCCTTCTTAGGCGGCGCATACGTGAACCAGTTCAATCGTTTTGGCCGCCAATGGAAGGTCTATCTGCAAGCGGAGCCCGAATACCGGACCAGCGTGGATAAAATCAACGACTTTTACGTTCGGAATTCCAAGGGCGACATGACGCCCTTGGCTTCCTTGGTTACCGTGAAGCGTGTTTCGGGGCCAGAGTATACCAACCGGTTCCAAATGTTCCGAAGCATCCAGATCAATGGCTCGCCTAATCCAGGATACAGTTCCGGGCAAGCGATGGCCGCGATGGAACAAGTCGCGGCGGATGTCTTACCTTCCGGCTTTGGTTATGCCTGGATGGACATGTCCTATCAGGAGAAGAAGGCCGAGGGTGGGCAAGCACTCGTGTTTGGCATGTCGTTCTTGTTTGTGTTTCTGATCCTGGCCGCGCTGTACGAAAGCTGGTCGTTGCCGTTCAGTGTACTCCTGTCCGTCCCGGTGGCGGTTTTGGGGGCTTACGGCGGGCTACTGCTTCGCAAGTTTGATAACAACGTTTTTGCCCAAATCGGGCTCATCATGCTGATTGGTCTAACCGCCAAGAACGCAATTCTGATCGTCGAATTCGCAATTCTCGAGCATGCGAAAGGAAAAGAACTCGTCGCGGCGGCCCTCGAAGGTTCCCGTTTGCGCCTGCGACCCATTTTGATGACTTCATTTGCATTCATTCTCGGCTGCGTTCCGCTATGGACCGCCAAAGGCGCGGGTGCAATTGGTCGTAAAGTGTTGGGAAGCTCTGTAATCACCGGCATGTCTGCTGCCACGGCCTTGGGAATTTTTTTTGTACCCGTTCTCTTCGTTGTAGTGGAGCGAATTGCTAAGAAGAAGGCCTCTGCGGAAGTGCCGCAAGCAGTCGTGCTCGAAGGAGGCCACGATTGATGCGGCGGCTCATCGCGATCGCGCTTCTTTTGTTCCTTCCTGCGGGATGCACAGTCGGCCCAAAATACCAGCGCCCGGCACTACAGCCTCCAGCCAGCTACTACACCGAGCAGGAGACGGCCGATCATTCGGTTGGGGACTTGGCTTGGTGGGACCTGTTCAAGGACCCCGCATTGCAGGGCCTAGTCCGCGAGGCATTGAAAAACAACTATGATCTGCAGCTAGCTGTATCTCGCGTCGAGCAGGAACGCGCCCTTCTAGGCGTGACCCGCTCGCAGTATTACCCTCAAGTCGGCTACGACGCGAACATTTCGGGGGCACAGCTCACCCTCATTCCGAATCACACCTATTACGGCTACAATTTCAGCACCTTTTGGGAAATTGACCTCTTTGGGCGACTCCGAAGGTTGAATGAAGCTCAGCGCGCAACGTACTTTTCGAGCGAGGAAGCTAGGCGCGATATTCGTCTTCTAGTTCTCTCAGAAGTCGCGCAGGGGTATTTTCAGTTACGAGCGCTGGACGAACAGCTGGCTGTCGCCCATCGGACGGTCGAGAGTTTTCAGGTGACTCTGGACCTCTTTCAAAAGAAACTAGAAGGTGGGGCATCGTCGGGGCTCGAAGTTGCCCGGGCGCAAGCGGCGCTCTCCAACGTAGCCGCTGCAATCCCAGATTTCGAGCGACAAATTGTGGCGCAGGAGAATTCGTTGGACCTGCTGCTTGGCCGGAACCCAGGCCCGATCGCACGAGGCGCTGCGCTGGTCGACCAGTATGATCCACCAGCGGTGCCCGCGGGCTTGCCTGCGGGACTGCTGGAGCGACGGCCCGATCTCCGCGAGGCGGAACAAAACCTTGTCGCTGCCAATGCCAACGTAGGAGTTGCGAAGGCAAATTTCTTCCCCACCCTTTCTCTGACGGGGCTATTCGGGGGCGTTAGCCCTCAACTGTCCCAACTTACCGGAGCCGGCAAGGCCTGGAGTCTAGCAGGCGACTTGGCTGGCCCTATCTTCACTGCCGGCCGTTTGAAAAACGAGTATCGCGCATCGTTGGCGTTGCGTGATCAGGCGAGGATCTCGTTTGAGAAGGCAGTCACGCAGGCCTTTGGTGAAGTCTCTACCGCTCTTTCGGCACATCAGCAGCTTGCCAATGCCTACCGTCAGGAGCTTAATTCCGTCGAAGCTTATCGCGAATCAGTTCACTTGTCATATATAAGGTACGATAGCGGCCTCGCCAGCTATTTCGAGATCGTTGATGCGCAAATTCAATTGTATCCCGTGGAGAGTTCGGTGGTAACCTTCGATCTTGGCCGAAAGCTGGCGTTGGTTGACTTGTATCGCGCGCTGGGCGGCGGGTGGAATCTTAGCGATTCACAGTGGACTATCGCGGGTGGGACGCCGAGCGGCACGCAGGCACCAATGCACTGAGACATCGTTCGAGCCTGGGAACTGGCCAGAAGACCAAAATTGGGAAGAACGCTTGGGTTTCACTTAAGAACAAATACGGGCAATCTCGTCACGCGTTCCCGCGGATCTACTTCGAGTCGGCGATAGAACCTCACCCGACGCCGGCCAATCCTTAATTCCCTGAGGCCCCTAACGATGGCAGGGTGCGATAAACGCGCTTGTAATACGGAAGGTAGTAGCCCTTGAATTTTTCCTTCGGAACTAACTCGAGATGGATTTTGTGCTTATCGGATTCTCCTTGAACTTTATCCCGGGCCTCTACCAATTTGGGGTCGCGGACGGGTCTATAGCTCAGAACATATCGAAGTCTCACCGCATCGCCAATCGTGCGAACTATCCGTGGAAGATCGTCCATCTGTCCGGCCGTGAAAACACCGCCCCCAGACGCTTCCGTTAAGGTTTTCAGGTTACGCGGCCCGTGCAGTTCGGCGGGACCGATGTAGTCAGCTGCGGGCCGGCCATTAGGCGCGTCAGAACCGAGACGGGGTCCGCCGATGGGAGCTCGCTTTGGCTTTTTCTCCGACGGAAGAAGGAACTGAGGGAGATCAAGAGAGGGGCCGGCCATGACGGCAAAAACCGGCACGCTAGCCTCTTCCAACATACGTTTCGTTTCATTAAGGCTGTACCTGCTGTGGTTATCCCCTCCATCAGAGATTATGATCATGGCGCGATGCTCATTGGCCGCCTGCCTCTGCGCCTCGGCCACTCCGATGTAGATTCCATCAAATAACGCCGTGCTCCCATTTGTCGGCTGAAGGAGCAAGGGGAGTCTTCGTTCCAGGTCTTTCTCATCGCGGGTGAAGGGGAAGAGCATTCTCGCTCTGGTCTCGATCCCGAACATCGAATACTCGTCAGCGGGGGCCCCTTCCCCATCGGGCGGTTCAACAAGCGACAGGGCTGATTCCAGAACGAACGGAATCTTCTTTGTCATGCTTGAGCTTTCGTCGGCGAGAATCACAAACGAGACTGGGACACGTTCTCTGTCGCAATAGAGTACCTTCTGCTCGACGCCGTCATCTATAATTCGGAAGTCGTTCTTCCCGAGATCGCTCGCCACAACTCCCTGGCCGTTGAAGACAACGACGGATATTTGCACCAGTTCGACCTTCGCGACGATCTCTATGTTCGACTTAACTTGCGCCGGTGCAGCAGATCCAACCATTACAAGTGCAGTGATACCCAACACAATACAAAATGCCGCACCCTTGCTCCTCACCCTGGCCTCCCTGAGCCCTAACCGGTATCCGAACCTCGAGGAATTGATGCGACATATACGCCTGTGTTTGGTCGGTGTCAAGAAACCAAGACAAACTCGACCAGAGAATATTGCTGTACTCTCGTTTGTTGGTGCCAGGCCAACTTTCAAAAGCCTTGCCATCGAACACTGGACGGCCACCACCCGATCCGACCGTGTTCTTCAATACCAAGTTTCGTGCTTTATCCTTGCGCGTGAGCAACGACACAATCCAGCTTTGGGAGCTACTTTTTGAGCGCCGGAAACTGGCTGCATTAACGGAGATAGAGGATGTCGAAGAACTGTGAAATGCGGAGCATCAGCTCCTCGCTGTGGATTACCCTAGATTGGTGCAGAAAGACTGCGAGGAGCTATTTACGATGGGCAAGAAGAGTCATATCTCCGACCTCGGACGATCACCTAAACGAGCCATTTAAAGTTGGCAACTTGCCAAACGTCAAACAGCGGCTGCAAGTGGATTTGAACGGTAATCCCGTGGAATTCGACGAAATCATTCAAAGTCTATCCATTGGGGACCGCATCCGAGTGTTGTGCGACGACGGAGTGCTTGTCGCAGAAAAAATATCCCAGACGCAATTCGAATTGGTCCATTCTCAAGCGATGTCGCAACTCATCCACTAATTATCAGGGCTCACGCGTTCGAGAGTAAGTTAACCTGGAGCAATCCATCCATCGAAAAAATAGCCGGTGGCTGGGCTCCTGGCCAGCGCGCTAGTCGTTCAGTTGTCCGCGCACGGGTAGAGAATCGGCGGTCTCGACATGAGGTGACTCGTAGGCTTCGACGACTTGTCGAGAGAATGAATCCAGCTTATCGCTCTCCGCCACCGACACAGGTTGGCGTTTGATTAGAACAGCGGTGAGATCGTCCTTCTGCGGTGTTCCTTGGGAGAAAGCCAAGACCGCTTGATACAGCTCGGCAATGATACCTTCCGGTTCGAGGTCGCTGTAGCGTCTGACAACTTCCGCCATGCGGTCGGTCCCGAACAGTCCTCCAGCTTGGTCCTCCCATTCAAAGAAACCATCCGTTACGAGCAGGACCATGTCTCCTGGTTTCATGTTAATTCGGACAGGCCGAGCTTCCTTCATCTCCGGCAGAATTCCCAAAGGAAGAGCCTGTGCGTCCAGGAATTGGAAGGACGCGCTATCCGACGAATACACAAGCAGCGGGCCGTGCCCTGCAGACAGTATTTCCACTTGGTCGCTCGTTTCCTCGAAGACAGCCGCAACGAAAGTCGCAAAGCGTTCGGGAGTGAGATCTTCAGCAAACGACTGGTTTATGTTCCTTAGGGTCGTTTCCAAGTCGTCGTACACATTGAAGCTCGCTCGCGAATAAGCTCGACAGACGGATGCCAGAATCGCAGGACCGATGCCGTGTCCCGTGACGTCTGCCAGTATCACCACCCACCTGCCGTCCGAAAGGCGCTTCCAATCATAGAAATCGCCACCTATATCATCGGCGGTGCGACTCCAGCCAGCAACCTGGAATCCAGAGATCAGAGGCTGGAACTTGGGGAGGAGAGACTGCTGAATCGACCGGGCAATGTCGAGTTCGTGTTCCACCTGCTTCAGTTGAGCATGCATTTCAGCTTCCCGGAGAGCACCTTCCACGTGCATTCGAATTTCCGTGGCGACACCGGCAGCCAAACCTCCAGTACCAAACATGAAAAGCGCAAAATAGAGCACTTCGGCCTGCGTGGCTGTTAAAGCGCTTATCGGAACGAAACGCCAGCCGAGGTGATATGCAGCCCCTAAGTATGCAATCGAGGATACCAGTCCGGAAAACCAACAAAGTCGTGGTCGCAATCGCAAAACGGACAGCAGCGTGAATGAGAAAAAAACCAGAACCCAAGGTGTGGCGAGCGGCCTATAGGCCGGAGGAATGTGACTATTGCTCGCAAACGCGATGCCAACCGCCGGACAGAGCGATTCGAGTGTTTCACAAAAGTAGAATAATGAACCCGGTACATCTCTGCCGGAGTTCAAAGCCCGCACGATAGCGTAAAGCGAACCAAATTCGAAGCCGATCAAGATCGTTACCGCGACAAACCCCCAATGGCTCATCGCTAAACCGTGTAGCAGCATGCGGATGAATATCAGAACAGCGAAAAACGAAAGGAAAATAATGATACCGATCGTTCGTTTCTTCTCGCTCCGTAGCAACGCCCGTTGGAATGCCATCTCTCTCCTTTGGTTCAGGAAATAGAGGGGTGGCGGCTAGGGACTTATCTCGGTTCTAAAGTCTGGGCCCAGGAGAGCCACCCCTAGGTCAGAAAAGCATGGTCGTTCAAATACTTAGGTTGAAGCTGGTAAAACAGACAGGCCACAAGCACGATTGGATTTGCGGGTGCCAACGGCCGACGAGTCTCCCAAATAACCCGTGCGTCTCACTGGACGCTACTCCTGTTACATCATTGCCTAACTGCAATTACGTTGATCGAACACGGATACTGTTGTCCAAGTTGGTCTGGAGAAACAGGTTCTGAAGGATGTCGCGGGGGGAGCTTCTAAGCCCCTAGTGGCGTCGGACGGCGGTCGAGCACGCGTGTCAGTATTGGCTGGTCCTCGGTGGATGGCAGATCTCGGGATCTCGGCGCAGGGACGGGCTACTCAAGTTGCTCAATTTTTCGACAGATTCGCAGACCACTCTGTCTTATGCAGAACCCGTCATGGAGGAACTGTGACTATTAGGGCCTAGGGCGCCACGGCGAGGAAAAGAAAAGTGGCAAATACTACGAGGTGGACAATCCCCTGAAGCACGGTGGTGCGGCCGGTCCCAACCGTAAGGAGACTAACAATAAGCGTCAGAGCTAGTAGCAATTCTTCTTTGGCGCCGAGGCCAAGCGTCAAGGGTATGTCGAAAAGAATCGACACGCCCGCAACCGCTGGTATGGTCAGCCCGATCGTGGCTAAAACGGATCCCAGCGCAAGGTTCATGCTGGTTTGCAGGCGATTCGCCTTTGCCGCACGGTACGCGGCAAGCCCTTCAGGGAGGAGGACCAGCCCCGCAATAACAACGCCCACAACACTTCTTGGCGCGCCGGCTCTTTCGATAGCCAGTTCAAGCGTCGGCGTAAGCACCTTTGCGAGTGCTACGACTAAGACGAGCGAGACGAAGAGCAATCCCGCGCTCAGCAGCGCCAACCTGTTGGGCGGGGGCAGAGCGTGTGCTTCTTCTCCTTCACCCTTTTCGGGCAGGAAAAAATCGCGGTGGCGTACCGTCTGGACGAAAAGGAACGAGCCGTATAGTATCAGCGAGACGATGGCCACAAAAACGAGCCGCGACGAGCTCAATGCCGACCCTGCAATCATAGAAGTGACATTCGGCAGGGCCATGGTCAGCGTCGTCAGCGGGATGATCACTGATAGCGCGGCTTGCGCGCCCTGAAGCTGAAAGACTTGCTCACGATGGCGCAAGCCCCCGGCGAGAAGACACAGGCCCACGATACCGTTGCAAACAATCATCACTGCGGCAAAGACGGTATCACGTGCCAGGCCGGTCGTGTCGCCTCCACCCGCGACCATCATGGAAACGATGAGGGCCACCTCAATAATGGTCACGGCCACGGCCAATACGAGCGACCCGAATGGTTCACCAACGCGATGTGCGACAACTTCGGCGTGGTAGACGGCGGCAAAAACGGTACCCACCAGGGCGACACTCTCAATCGCGGCCATGGGGAGGCTAGAGCCAAGTATGGTGTGGAAACCCAAGATAACAAGCGCCAAGACCTGCCAAGCCCAAGCCCACCACGGCATTCGTGTCGACCCTGCGTGTACCATTCTCGGCCCCTCGAATCCGACGAGTGGATCTCAATTCTCTTAGTTTCAGTGTGTGCCCGATCCGCGCTATCGAATGTCCTTGAGGTGCCAGAGAGATCAACCGAGCCGTTTGCACTCGATAGCGCGTCAAATTCCAAGAACCTAAAACGTAAATCGCAGCGCCACCTGGCCAACGCGCGCATTTACGGCTGTACTGCTAATAACTCCGAACGTGGGAGATGCGAAGTTCGTATCCGGATTCGCAAATTGCGGATGGTTGAAAGCGTTGAAAAACTCAGCGCGAACGTCCAGCGTGCTTCTTTCGTGCGGCAACGCGATGCCTATTGCCTTTGAAATTGCGACATCCAAATTTGCTTGGCCAGGGCCATCTACAATCCCCGTACCGCTATTTCCAAACGCTGTTCCTACGCCATCAGCGCCGATCACCGGCGGAGTGGCGAAGCAGGCAGTATCAAAATAATGGTTCAGTTTTGATCCCACTGGGCCCGCAGACACCAGCTGAGCTTTCGCGCATGTACCGCTCAGTTGAGCTCGATCCTCGCTGATCCCAAAGACGTTGTTGGCATTCGTATCGGCGATGGTGAGGGCAGTGCCCGACTGGATCGTCGCCACAGCGGCTAGTTCCCAACCTCCCAAGAGGTTGTGTTGAAGGCCGCTAGCTGGCCCAGGTATTTCCCAGGTTTCACTGAACACAAACCGGTGGGTGCGATCAAAGCTCGCCCTTCCCCAGCGCTGGCTGGGTGAGTTTTGGTCTCCCAGTGTAAGTGCATTCCCTGACGACGTTGAGTTAATGTCAGCGCCGTCCGTGTCCAGCGTCTTAGAGAAAGTGTAGGAAGCAAGGAACTGTAAGCCGTGCCTCATGCGCTTCGTCAAGCTGACCTCCAGCCCGTTGTACCAGGAACTGCCTTCTGATTCCATTTCCTGAAGAGAGTCTGGGGGTATTCCTAAAATGGGAACGCGCAACGGAATATTTGCAACCGTGTCCGAGGTTTGGCCCCTGATCGGATTTTCCGGTGAGGTGTTCAGCGCCTGGTTTAAAGAACGTTGACGCAACAGGTGAATTCCGCGAGTGCCGACGTATCCTACCTCCAACAACCAACCCGCATGCAATTCTGTTTGGACATTCAATGAATACTGCTGGATCATGGCGGGTCGAAAATCGGGCGCGACGGTATAGATCGTTGTCGAGGTAGTCGGAGAGTAGGCGGGAAATAGAGGAAAGGAATCCGGTGTAGGAAACGGCTGGGCGAAGGGCTCCTCAAAAGTGGCGTTCGCGTTTGCTGCTCCATCGTTCAAGCGAAACTCGGAAAATGGCGCGCCGAATATGCTCTGATAAAAGGCCTGACCGGTGGTTCTCGAATAATACAGACCATATCCACCCCTCAATACCAGCCGGCTTGAGTGCGGAAAAGCCTGCCAGGCAAAACCAATGCGCGGGGCGATTGTGTTTTGACCGTCGCCATAGTTCCCGAACGTCTTACCTGCGCGTATTACACCCGCTGGCAGAGTGCCTGAAAAGTTCGACGCCACGATGTAACCCGCCAGACTGCCGCCCGACGGCGGATTTGGGTCAGCCTTGATGAAATCAAAGCTGGAGTTTCTCCCCAGATTGTCGCTAAATTGGCCAAGGCGCTCATAGCGCAGGCCAAGATTCAAGGTCAATGACCGACTAATCCTTAAGTCGTCCTGCGCGAACCCTGCCCCCTCCCATACACGGTAGTCACGGCTTGTCAGACCAAATACGTCGTAGGATGCGAAAACATTGCTGAACGAGGTTCCATTGCTGGCCGCATCCAGGCCGAGCAGAAAATCGGGCCAACTCAGGAAGTGCACGAACGAGCCTAGCCCAAGAAGTGCGATGTTGTCTTGAATTCTGGTCAGTGACCCTCCGAATCGCAGAGTCTGGGCCCCGCGAACTAAAGTAAGAATATCGTCAAACACGAAGCTGTTTTGCGTAATGGTTCTCGGAAACCCAGAGGCCATACTTACAGAACCGAGAATGCTTAAGCTCGGTAGGTCGTTGTTTTCGTTCATTTGACCTTCGGACACGCCTACATCGGACCAACTGAACGGAGTCGTTGCCGATGTTTTGGTCCTTGTACGGACATATCCGGCCTGCGCTTGGTTCAGCCAATGGTTGCTCAGGGCGTACGTGTGGCCTAGCGAGAACACTCTGAAGCCGGAATCACCGGGACTCGCAAAACCGGGGATGTTACCAGATGGATTTAGCCCGTTGCCGGGGAATGTGACGATCTGACTGTCATCTGCGAGAAAAAATCTGACCGCGAATCGACTCTTGGCTGATGCAACGTAATCGGCGTTAGCCAAAGCCTGATCTTCCGAGAACTGACAGGGCTCGGTAAAGGTCAGGAAGCCCTGCTGAGCAAAAGGTAGCGAGGTATTAATGGATTGAGGTGTTGAAATCAGAAAGTTCCCATTAGGCAGCTTCAGGTTCAACAAGGTCAGCGCGACAGGGTTGATGTTCGATCCGTCGGGACTGATCGATGTCCCGCCCAGGGCTCCGTGCATTCCCCCGAAAAGCTTCCCGAGCGCGGCGGCCGACCGATTATTCGTCAGAGGTGGCATGTATAGTGTGGCCGTGCAGGCAACTCTGGCCTGGCCGGCAACCACCCCGTTGATCTGACGTGTCCCTTGATAGGATCCAAAAAAAAGTAGTTTCTCTTTCTTGATTGGTCCACCCAAGGAGATTCCAAACTGGTTCTGCTTGAGGTCGGGTCGGTGCTGATCAGCTTGGTTTAAAAAAAAATCGTTGGCATTCAGAACGTTGTTACGCAGGAACTCAAACACGGTGCCGTGATAGTTGTCGCCGCCTGCCTTGGTAACAACACTGACGTTGGCCCCCGCATAGCGCCCAAACGCTGCGTCATAAAGTCCGGTCTGGACCTTAAATTCTTCGATCGCATCCGGGTTGGGAATCGGAATTCCCCCGCTACCCGACGAGCTCCCTTGCACGTCGCTTGTGCTGATCCCGTCCAGTTGAAAGTTGTTGTCGTAGGATCGTGCACCGTGTACGTAAATCCCATCGTTAGATTTGGCGATTTGCGAAAGCGCGGTCCCGCCGAGGCCAAGTTCTCCGGCGTTAGGGACCCCGACGACGACTCCGGGAGAAAGCCCTATGATTTGCGCGAAATTGCGGGTCACCAAAGGCAAATCAGTGACTCCTTTTTCGTTGACCACGCGCCCTAGAGCCGAAGTATCACTCTGGACCATGACCGGCTCCGAAGACACTTGCGTTCGTTCGTGATGGGTCAAAAGCCGCAGCTGAATCTCGACCCGCAGCGTCTCCGTCACGACTACCTGCAGATCAGAGAATTCTGCGGATTCGAAATCGGCCTTCTCGGCTTGGAGTTGGTAGGTTCCCGGGGGCAATAGGGAGAATCCGAATCTTCCCTCACCATCCGAGGTGACGTTTCTCAGCTCATTTCTGCCATCTCTGCTCAGATGGATGCCTGCTCCGGAGAGAGCGGCGCCGGAGGGGTCCACTATCACGCCTGTCAGCGCTCCCGTTGAGGCGGTTTGGCCATTTGCGCAGACGCCTGCCAGACAAATGGCGCCAGTTGTGACCGCCCAACAGAGAGCGAGCCGCCTAGGCGGCCAAAGAATGACTCGTTTAAAAATGTTGCCCCTCGATTTTGGCCAGAAGGCCGGATTGCTATAGGGAACACACCGATCGGCTGTGCTGCCTACTGCTAAGTTGCCGCAGGATGGTCCATTCCTCGGCGGAGGCGCACCTGTCAGTTCTGACAGCTGTTAAATCGGCGGCTTGGAACCGAGACTCTTCGGCGTAACTCTTCACGGGGGAAATCCGCGTCCAGAACGACTGATTTGACGTAGCCGTCGGCGGTATGCGCAGAAGCACATACCGAGAACTGGCTCGGTCTCGGAGGGAAACAACCTTGGGGCATGGACGGCGCGCTGTTAAGCTGCCCTCGCAGAGGCGGGCCAGAATCCGTGACGGCCTACGAGTCCTGTATTTGGTCGCGGCGGTCCTCCTACTCCTACCAGGCGCTGTTGAAGCTCAGATTAGGCAGGTGCGGCGTGTGCTTATTTTGGATGATCTTGGGTATATCTCGTCACCTGGCTTCGCAGAAGTTGATCAGGCAATCTTCGCAGGTCTTCAAAAATCCCCCTATCGGATCGAGCTTTATCATGAGAGCCTGGAAGCTACCCTCTTTCCAGACCAGCTTTCCCAACTCCAGTTTCGTAAAGAGTTTGCTCGAAAGTATTCGAGCCGCAAGCCCGACGTGATCATAGTTGCTGGTTCGGAATCCTTTAAGTTCATCGCTGAGTCGCACGAAAGTTTTCTCCGGGATATCCCACTAATCTTCTGCGCAACTCTGAAGATCCCGGAGGGGCTAAACCGGGACCTGCACTTTACCGGTGTGTTGGGCCGGTTGCATCCGGAAGAGACTCTGCGTACAGCGCTGCGGTTGCTACCTCAGACGAAACACGTGGTAGTCGTCGGTGGCAGGAGTAGATTTGACGAGGGTTTCGAAGCTATCGCCAAGCAGGCCTTTCAGAATTATGAATCAAAGCTCGAATTCACATATCTTACCGACTTGGCCATGCCCGCTCTGCTAGAGCGGCTCAAGCACCTACCCAGCAATACGATTGTCTATCACACTGCGATTACAGAGGACGCAGCCGGAGAACGATTTATCGACTCGGCTCAATCAATACCGTTAGTAAGCGGTGCCACGAACGCGCCTGTATTTGTCATGGACGATGTGAACCTCAGGGAGGGAACGGTAGGAGGCTACTTGGTGAATTGGGCCGACGACAGCCGCATCGCTGGGGAAATGGCGGTACGCGTACTCAACGGTGAGAAGCCCGAGGACATTCCTGTTGCAATGAGCAACGATGCTTACATGTTTGATTGGCGCTCTTTGAAGCGCTGGCATCTGGACAACGCCGGACTCCCTCCTGGCAGTATGGTCCTCAATAAACCGCCGAACATTTGGGAGATATACAAGCGTTATGTCATCGCGGGCATTTTCTTGCTCCTGCTGCAGGCTGCGGTCATCGCGGGCCTTTTGTGGCAACGGACGAGGAGGAAAAGGACAGAAGCCGAGCTGCGTGAAAGCGAAGAGCGCTTTCGCCTGGTATCGAATACGGCGCCGGTCATGATCTGGACGTCGGACTCTGACAAACTCTGCACATATTTCAACGCTCCGTGGCTGCAGTTCACGGGCCGCACTCTTGCGGAGGAATTGGGAAACGGCTGGGCCCAGGGTGTGCATCCCGACGATTTGCAGAAATGTTGGGAGACCTATTCGAAATCGTTTGATCAGCGAGAACCCTTCCAAATGGAATATCGATTGCGGCGGTCTGACGGAGAATATCGCTGGATGTTCGATCAGGGCGTGCCGCGCTTCAACGCAGATGCTTCCTTCGCCGGCTACATTGGCTCATGCATAGACGTTACCGAGCGCAAGGCGGCCGAGGAGACCCTGTCCAGTATAGGCCGCAAACTGATTGAGGCTCACGAAGAGGAGCGCAGCTGGATTGCCAGAGAATTACACGACGATTTCAATCAGCGCATTACACTGTTGGCGGTGAATCTCGAGGGCTTTAAAAAAGATCTGTTCCCTCGCCATGTGCAACTCAGCCTCGCTCTGGAAGAAACCATTGCGGAGGTAAAGGAACTTGGCAGAGACATGCAAGCGCTAGCGCACCGCTTGCATTCCTCGAAACTAGAGTACTTGGGATTGGTAGCAGCTTGCACCGGCTTCTGTAGAGAACTTTCGGAGCGACACCAGATCGAAGTTGAGTTTCGCTCCGAGGATATCCCGAAAAAGCTTCCGCAGGAGATCTCTCTGTGCTTGTTCCGCATCCTACAGGAAGCTCTTCAGAATGCCGTGAAGCACAGCGGAGTACAACACTTCCAAGTGTCTTTGATCGGTGGAGCGGACGAAATTCAATTTACGATACGGGACTCGGGGATCGGATTCGATCCCGCGGAGGCTATAAAAGGCTCCGGTCTCGGCCTCATAAGCATGAAGGAACGTCTGAAACTGGTTGACGGCGAACTCTTGCTCAACTCACAGTTGCAACGTGGGACAACGATTCAGGCTAGGGTACCTCTCGCTGCCAAGGCAATGGCCGCGAAGGCGGGCGTATGATGTTTATTCTACCGAGAGTCAGCGACAAACCGGCGTGACCACCTCCTAAGAGTTAGACTAGGCCTCCCGTCGAGGATTTCGGAACCGTAAAACCTAGAGGTCAGATCCCGTCCGGTCCGCGCAGGTACTTGGTTGCGGGAGTTGGCTAGGGGGCATTATTGCGGGGTGCTTTTTTGTTCCTAGAGGGATTCGAGCTGAGGTCTGCATTGCAGTCCTGATAGGGATGAAACCTTCCCCGTGTGCTTCTATTCGGTTGGTGGGTTTCGGAAGTACGCTTTCGTTGCCAGTCTGCCAACCATTCGCTCCTTGGATAATCTCAAACTGAACTGAATCCCCTTCACGCAGCGTTCGATGTTCCTGGCCTCTTGTACGGGTGGGGCGCCCTGGGGCGGCGCTGCTGTCGCAAACGCGTACGGAGTATGGGGCAACACACCATATTCGCGCACTGGCGCGGCTTGGGCGAATCCTTACACCGGTAATTATGGTGCGGCGAACCGCGGAGTTTATCAAAACGCCCAAACCGGCCGGGCTAGCCTAACAGGCCGGGGCTACAAGACTAACATCCACACCGGCACAACCTACGGGACCGGGGTGGTGCCACCTACAACCCGAACACCGGAATCGTCGCCGGAGGCGCTCCGGGGTATGTTGGCAATGTTTATAGTGGCCAGGGCGCGGCGAATCATGCCGGCTTCACTTACAACATCAACACAAATGCAGATATAGGGGCGGGCAGGAACAACATCTTTGCAGGCAAGGATGGCACGGTCTCTCGCTACAACAGGGATAAGGGTAGTTGGTCGGTCAACAATCGCAGCGGCTGGCAGGCGTCGATAGGCCACTACCAGAGTTGCAGAACCAACAACAATTGCGCAACAAAGGTGCGCAGCGAACTCAGAACTTCAACTCGATGCGCGGTTTCGGCGGCGCGCGCATGCGCGCGGGAGGTAGGCGGCGCTAACCGAGGAACGCCGATTTCCGTCGCGGTCCCTTGTAGTTTTTATTCACGAAACCGTTCTCCCGTCCCGCCAGCGTAAGGATTGAGGATAAATGATCGATAATCCCCAGCTCCAATTCAATGATCACTATTTGTAAATCGTAAGACCTGCCCTGGAGCTTCTCGAAAATCTCGGCGTCAAATGTACTAATGTTGATGGGATCCATCAACAAGACATCACAGGCTGATTCAATGATCTCCGCGGCCGTGACAGCCAAGAATTCCTGCGCTCCAACTAACGAAATCGCGGCGTAATCTTTAAGTACGCGAGCGAACCCTTTACGTAGAAACCAACAGTCGCTCAGCAAGAAAACTCGGACTGGCGAATACGGGTTCACTATGGATTTGTTCGCTCCCGCGCCTGGCCTGGTTAACAGTGTCTGCGCTTGCATATCCTTGTCCCCCTCAAGCGCTGGGCATTGGAGCAAAAGAAGAGGCTCCGTGGCACTGGCAAAACTAACAGAGGCTTTTGTTTTTTACAGGAGTAGGCCGCGGAGTATTCCGCATAGATCCACTAGAAAATTTATCTTTTTTTCTCGACCTGAGAGCCGTCGGCTAGAGTGTTTTCTAGTTGCTCAGAAGCAACGACCAGTCTCGGATCCTCTCTTATTGTGGCGGCATGCCTACGCGACAGCGCCACCGCGTTCCCGGAGAACTAAGACCGAGCCGGACGCCGCTGAGTGTAAACCAGCAAAAGTTCTTCCTTCGCTTGGGAGCGCGCGTCCGCGAGCTGCGAAAAAAGCACGGCCATTCTCAAGAGGATATGATTGCTCATGGTTTTTCGGCGCGTCATTGGCAGCAAATCGAAGCGGGCCGGCCGATCACGGTTTCAACTCTTCTACGAGTCTCAGCGGTATTGAGAACCTCCGTCGAAAAACTAGTGCGCGGACTAGATGAAGGAATATACTAAGACCAATGTCCCCAGTCCCCGCTAATCTGCTCGTGGTCCTTTTTAGATGGTGCGCGTATTTATACACGCACCAGTCAAGGGTGCCTCGCAGCAAGGGAACGGCTCTTCCTTAGAAAGATCGTGGCACGCGCTAGGGGATAACCGTCCGAGAAGTCAGACGGAGAAGGCATAGTGCCACGGATTACGATCCTTGTAGTCGAAGACCATGAAGAATTCCGCCGCTTTGTCTGTTCGCTACTAAGACAAAAGCCTGAGGTTCAGGTTGAAGTGGCTGCGGACGGGCTGGAAGCCGTCCAGAAAGTGCAAGAGCTGCAACCAGAATTGATCCTCCTGGACGTCGGCCTCCCGAACCTCAATGGAATGGAAGTAGCGAGACGTGTTCGCAGACTCAGTCCCTCCATCCGAATCCTGTTCGTCAGTGCCTTGTCTGATCCCGATGTGGTAAGCGAAGCGCTTCGCTTGGGCGCGGGCTACGTTCATAAACCAAGTGTTCAAGGTGACCTGCTGCCTGCCATCGAAGCCACTCTCCGGGGCGAACAATTCGTTAGCCGCGATGTTGGATTTGGCTAGGACGGACGTTCCTGCCACGACAACGGGTCTCCCAAAATAACTGCAGGAGATAGCTGGACTGGATTCATATGGCATGTTTCTCCACAAATTGGCCCGGGAATCGACAAGAGTGAAGTGATACCTGGTACAGGCCAACACATCCCGTTCAAACGTGTCCTGGGCCAATCGTAGCGGGATGGTAAGCTATCAGCGCAACACGACTCACCCTGTCGCGGCGGTGTCCCTCTTTTATAAGTTGAAGTATTGTGGTTCTCGATTCGAGGAGATGGCCCCGGATTGTCGGCCCCTCTATCAGGAATCTGGGCGGTCGGAGCTCGTTTCTGAACTGAGGGGTACGCTGGCAAGTAGGGTGGTTCCGCGTTGGACTTGCGAGTCGATTAGAAGCTTTCCTCCTACTAACTTCATTCGCTCCAGCATGCTTACCAGGCCGAGTCCGGGGGTGTCCATTCCTGCTTTGACGCTAAAACCAATTCCTGAATCACGGACACTGAGGTGGATTGCTTTCACCGTTCCGAAGAGTCTGACTTCAAAGCGCCGAGTTCCGCTGTGTTTGGTTGAATTCTCCAACCCTTCCTGCAGGACTCGAATCAGGGAGACAGACGCCTCGACTGGCAGAATTCTAGGTAGATGGTAGCTTTTGAAGTCAATCTCCACGTTATGCTGCTCGCTAAACTTCTTGCAAAAGCTTTTTACGGCTGCAGCGACTCCCAAATATCCCACCTTGTAAGGCCGTAATTCGTAAGCCAGCACTTGAATATCGGTGGCTATGGCTGAGGCTTGCTCACCTATCCCGTCCATTGGGTTCAGATCTTTATTAGCCGTATCAGATAGCTGTTCCGTCAGTCGAGCGAGGTTGCAGGCAAGCAGGGCAAGACGTTGTTCGATATCATCGTGAAGTTCTCTCCCGATACGGGCGCGCACTTTCTCTTCAGCATCAATCAGCTTCCGGTTAACGCTCGAACGGGCCTCTTCCGACATTAAACGTAGTATAATTACTAGTTTAGCAATAACCACTGAACAAAATAAAAACACCCCGACGGCCACAATGTCGGACACATCGTCGACCCGAAACGAGTAGGCAGGGGGAGCGATATAGGCCAACAGCAGAGATGCGACGATGCAGACAACCACCGATGAAGCGAGACTCCCTACACGGGCCTGCATCACGACGACAATTACAAGAAGGAGGCTCACTGTCGCGAGATTGAGATGAAGTCGGTAGGCGGCTGTGGTAATCACTGCTAAGGCCACGCTGGCAATGGCGAAGTGCTTTAGCGTGGGCCCGACCCTTCTTGTCTGATATGTCAAACTCCGCGTTTCTCGCATCAGATTGTATTTTGGGCACCTTGTTTTTTGCGCGGGCTCCCCTGAGTACAGACTTGAGTCGACGTTAGACCTTCTGGTGTTGCTTTGGAACTGGTAGTTTTGACAGTTTCCCATCTCCCTGTCGCCCCGGCAAAAGACATGTGTTGAAACGACGCACTTGTTCACCGGAGTGCATCACTGTCCAATAATCTTGTATGCCCTTTGACGTTGGTAGGTTCGGCAGACAGTGGCTCCGATGGGACTGTGATATCACGAGCTGTTCGAAAGCCGCAGAAAAAGACGCAAAGGAACTTATATGAAAGCCATAGGGAAGATATATAAAAGGTGTGAAGGATAGCAGTTGCACACCAGGAGTACTAGTGCTATAGGTGCTACGCCTCATCATATGGAGGTCCCCACCCTATGGAAGGCAAAGAACAGGCGGCAACGCCTGACAGCCAGCTCTTCTACAGCGCCTTCAGAGCCAGCCCGATCGGGATTGCCTTGGAGGACCTGGCAGGGCGGCCTCTCTATGTGAATCCAGCCCTTTGCTCTATGCTCGGATTCAGCGAAGAGGAACTCCTCAACAAGCGCTGCGTTGATTTTTCTCCCGCTGAGGATGCCGAGAAGGACTGGGCGCTTTTCGAACAATTGAAATCGGGCTCCATCAATACCTACAGCTTGGACAAACGATATTTCCGCCGAGACGGCTCGTTGGTTTGGGGACGCTTGAGCATTTCTTTGTTAAAAGATTCCGCGTCTCCGATGGTCGTCGCGATGGTGGAGGATATTACCGAGAAAAAAAAGGCACAGGAAGGGATGCGTCAGGCGAAGCACAATCTGGAAATAGTAACGAAAGAAATATCCGTGGCCGCCGCCCGTTATAGTCGTGATTTCCGGTACTCATGGGCGAATCAACGTTATGCGGACCTGCTCCAGCGCCCGTTGGGCGAAATCGTAGGCCGACCGATTGCGGAGGTGTTGGGTGCCGAAGCATTCGAAGCCTTGCGTCACTATTTCGAGCGAGTACTGGCCGGAGAGGTGGTTACCTACGAACGAGAGGTGAACTATCCGGGCGTCGGATGCAAATCGATCTCAGCGACCTATACCCCCACATTCACTGCGGACGGAGTCGTGGATGGATGGATAGCGGTCGGCGTTGACATCAGCGATCGCAGACAAGCGGAACAGGCCATCCGCGAAAGTGAGAGGCGCTATCGCCGGATCGTTGAGACGACAAACGAAGGAGTCTGGCAGATCGATGCGACCCTTTACACTTCCTATGTGAATCGTCAACTGGCGGAGATGCTGGGGTACGAACCAAGTGAAATGCTCGGGCGGAGTCTCTTCGATTTTTACTTCCCCGAGGATGTGGAACACAAGAAGCAAGCTTTAGAACGTAGACAGCACGGATCGCGAGGGCAGTTGGAAGACCGGCTGCGGCAAAAAGACGGTTCGGAGTTGTGGGTGCACATGTCTGCAACTCCGCTGTTCAAGGAGAATGGAGAGTTTGATGGAGCACTCGCGATGGTGGAGGACATAACCGGACGCCGGCTCGCGGAACGAGAACTCTCCGAGACCAATGAACGGCTTCGTCTCACCATGGAAACGGGCGGAATCGGGGGTTGGGAATGGGACATCAGGAGTGGGAAGAACCTTTGGTTTGGCCAAAAACACGCCCATCTTGGACTCAGACCTGAGGTACACTCCGAATCGATTCAGGAATTTTGGGATCGAGTGCATCCAGAGGATCGTGGCTGGTTGCAGAACATCGTCCAAAAAGCAATGGAGAACCATCTGGAGCTCGACGTCGAGTTTCGTGTCGTCAGCCCAGACGGAAGTGTGCACTGGCTGGGGTCGCGAGCGCGGTTCTTCTACGGAACCGATCGTGAGGCTGAGCGCATGCTCGGTACGGCGGCGGACATCACCCAGCGTAAACAAGCCGAAGAGGCGCTTTCCAAAGTGAGTCAAAAACTGATCCAAGCCCAAGAGCACGAGCGTTCGCGACTCGCGCGCGAACTGCACGACGACATCAACCAACGTCTCGCGTTGCTAGCTGTAACATTAGATGGGTTGAAACACGAGCTTCCGATGGGTACCGAACAATTGAAGCAGCACATCAGTGCGGCCAGTGAACACCTTGCAGACATTGGGAAAGACATTCAAGCCCTGTCTCACCGTTTGCATTCTCCGAAGCTGGAACTCTTGGGGCTTGCAGCGGCGGCTTCCAGCCTTTGCAAGGAGTTCTCTCAAGGGCAGAACGTAGAGATTGATTTTCAGCCCACGAACATCCCGAGGAATCTGCCCGACGACATCTCTCTTACTTTGTATCGCGTTTTGCAAGAGGCTTTGCGCAACGCAGTCAAGCATAGCGGCTCGCGACATTTTCGCGTATCGCTTACGGGTGAAACGAACGAAATCGAACTAGCGGTGCAGGATTGCGGTGTTGGCTTTGAGCCTGACGAAGCTATCAAAGGGCGGGGGCTCGGCCTCGCCAGCATGAAGGAACGGATGAAGCTGGTCGACGGCGAACTCTCAATAGACTCGCAATTGCAGCAAGGAACGACGATTCGCGCTCGCGTGCCCTTCCATCCGAAGTCGAAGGCTGCAAAGGCGTCCGGGTCAGAGTAAATATTTGGAATAGCTGCTCCCGAACTAACGAATGCCGTGTATGGTTGCCTATCCTACAACCTGCGCACTGGTCATCCGCGCTGCGAGGACCGCCCTTGAAACGAAGTTGTGTTCCAACATTGCACCAAGCTGGCAGCAGGATGTTTAATCCTATTGTGGTGAAACGTGATATCACCTCTACGCGGTACCTGCTCGCTAGCAATTTTCTCGTTCCCCGGGGAGCGGACTACAAGCAAGTGCCGCGTCGACCGTCTGAGCCGGCGCGACTAACCGGGCGCTTGGCCGGACTCTTTGGCAGACTGCAGCGCCGCTCGTTGCCGCTCTCAACCATTACCCGTCAATCAAGGACCGCATCTTGCGCTCGTCGGATAGTGTTGATTAGACATATCGGAGAAGCTCGCTCCTTCAAATTTGCTGTGCATTCCGGACCTCCAAACGTGACGGAAGAGGTTCCACTCTTCGACGCGAGGCTGCCCTCAGCTTGCTTCTGCTAAACGGATTTCCATCTGGCAAAAGTGACAGTTGCCTTGGTCCCTGACGGACTCCAGAATGAACCCACAAAAAATGAATCTCGTGTCGCCATGACTCTCTCAAGTCGCAAAAAGGCGGGGCCTCTAGGCTAAGGAGCCAGGAATCCAATGGGATCGGCTCGAGGCCCCGCTGGCGATCCAGGAAGGCTGAAACATGAGCTGGAAGTTCGGGCTCGCGATCGTGCTTCTCTTGGCTCTCCCGCCACGCTCCAGCTTGAATTGGACATATATTCCATGCAAGACACCGTTCTGATTTTGCTTGTCGTTGCGGCTGCTGTGTTTGTTGCATTGGTATTTCTCATCGCATTCGTATTGTTTGGGGAGGGCGCGCGGTCCGGATTCGTTCAGCTGAAGGCCAGAATTTCGCGGATGAAGAGATCGAAAAACCGCAGTGTCGGACGTCCGGAAGCGATGGGTCATCCACGCCCGCTGAAGTAGCCACCAGCGTTCGCAGCACGTTGCAAATGTCGCATCCGCGTGAAATCTTGGTTAAGAATCCGGCCTGAGGACTGATTTGAGTAAGGAGAAAAGAAAATGATTCGTCGATCTGCAAGTCTTTTTCTCTGTCTGCTTATCACCGCGAGCCTCCCGGCCTTCCCACAAGACGCAAAACCTGAGTTTAGCTACTCCGGCGCGAATGGGCCGAAAGCCTGGGGAAATCTGACCCGCGCATATTACTCCTGCAAGTATGGCCACATGCAATCGCCTATCAACATTTGGGGGGCATCGAGAGAGGTCTTGCCTGCCATCCAGTTTGAATATAAGGACACACCGCTAAGAATCATCGATAACGGCCACACCATTCAGGTTAACTATCCTCTAGGAAGTTGGATCACCGTAGGAGAAACGAGATACGAACTGCGCCAATTCCACTTCCACCACCCTAGTGAAGAGCATATCAATGGCGAAGCGTACGACATGACGCTCCACCTCGTACACCAAAACAGCGAGGGACAGCTCGCCGTTGTCGCTGTTCTCTTGCGTCACGGAACGCCTAACGCGACGATCCAAAAGATATGGGACAATCTACCTAGGATTCGAGGTAAAGAGCAGGAAATTTCAAGCGTAACGATTAACGCCGCCGCTCTTCTACCACAAACTACGGGTTACTACACTTATCGAGGATCGCTCACCACGCCACCGTGCACGGAAGGCGTCACCTGGTTTGTCCTGAAGACGCCAGCAGAGATTTCCAGCGGACAAGTCACGGCCTTTGCCAAAGTCTATCCGCACAACGCCCGCCCCATTCAACCGAAGGGACTTCGCGTGATCTCACAAAGCGATTTTTAGCTCTCGAAGTTGCCCTGGATCCTTCGCCCGATAGCCGTAGGGAAATTCGCGTCGATCGGTCGCCACAGCACCCTCGGGTTACCCCTCCCTGTGATTTCTGACAGTTTCCTGACTTCCCCCGATATGGCTGATTAGTAAGCAGCCTTCAAAGGCCGAAAGGAGCTTATGTTGCGCGCGAAATTGAGTACGCCTCGGGGGAATGTCCGAAAGTGGTGCTGGCAGCGATTCTTCCTTCCTTTCATCTTCATGGCACTGATTGTGCCTGCTTGGGGCGACGACAAATCGAAAGATGAAGAGACGCTGAAGAATGCCACTAAAGTATTGAGCGACATGCTCAGCAGCGACAAGGTCCCCGCGGACGTACTCGCGCGTGCGAATTGCGTTATTGTTCTGCCCAGCGTCAAGAAATTTGGGTTCGGCATCGGCGGAAGTGGCGGCCGCGGACCGATGACTTGCCGCGGCGGCAAGAACTTCAGCGGCAAATGGTCGGCACCCGCCATGTATACGATCGGTGGCGCCAGCGTCGGGCTCCAGGTCGGTGGATCGTCTACAGATTACGTTCTCTTCATCATGTCCCAGAGGGGCCTTGAGGCTATGCTGAAAGGCAAAACCAAACTCGGCAATGAGGCAACTGCCGCAGCAGGTCCCAGCGGCGCCACCAATGCGGGCACTGTGGGCGGAACCGACGTGCTGACTTACGCTCGGGCATCGGGACTATTTGCCGGTACGTCACTCGGAGGCGCCACACTGCAAGCTGATAACGATGCCAACCAACGGTTGTACGACAAGGCAGTCAATGCCGACGAAATTGTCCTCCAAAACGCTGTGAAGCCGACGGTTGGGGGCCAATCCTTGGTGTCGCTACTCAACACCAAAGTTACAAAGCACCAGGGCTAGAGGCGTGACAACCCCCGCCAGGGATAATTCAACCGCACTGTCGCGGTAGGGACGATTGACTGGCCTGACCCCATTCGATTTCTCAGGAATGTTCGCGGGCTAATTGCGTCGGCTCCGCATCAGCCGGTGAGTTTTAGCCGTCAGGTCAAGCGAGCGTTGGTCAATCTCCTTCTGCATCTCATCCACGACATTGATTGTCGCAGCTCGTGCTTCGGTCAATTCTTGACTCATACTCCCGTGCATGATGTTCAGGGCTATTTTATTGTTGCCCGCCATAGCCATCCCGCGCACGGTGCGCGAGTCTTCTATGACTCGGTCAAAGAGAACCGCCGCCGCTTTGATTTCGTCGGCGCGCCGCGGGACTTTCACCAGGGCATCCGCAATCACCGACTGGTAGTCCGCGCTGGTTTTATCCAATTCCGCTTCGATGGCCGGCTTTTTTGCGGGATCTGTTTCGGCCACGAGCTCGAACAGAAACATTCCGAATCGATTCGTGCGGCTCCGCGCCTCAGTAACGCTTCGCAATCCCTAAACCCGTATCAATTAAATTGCTCTATGAGGTATCGATGCTCTTGCTTTGGAGCGACGCGTATACGCCCGCAAATGTCACCATGATTGCAAGCGGAGCCATGGCGATGAGCAGCTTTCGTCGAAGCTTGACGTTTGCTAGAAAACCCATATGTGATTCATTCCGACGGAGACCGAGGCCGGACCGATGAGTCCCGGAGAGCACTGTTTTGGATAGAGTTCGTGCTCCCCGCCTGCAAACGGAACAAGTTGCACGTCGTCAGGCGGGAAATTCAGTGCGACGAAGCAGCGGAGGGGATGTCTTCCGCCTTGCAGACTGCGCCAATCCCGACGCCAAGTTTTTCCAAAATGCTCAAGTGAGACACGGGCTCGCCGATTTGGGTTGATGGGTTCACCATGTTTCGGTCATCGCGACTTGTCCGCTGCCAATCCAGCCCAACACTTTTTCATCTGAATGGGATAGGCACGACTGTCAAAATGAACAGGCCCGTGATCGTTTGCAGGCGAGCGGCCTTCAACGTAGCGAGCTAGAGCGTGGGCAGGCGCGCTCAGTCCTTCAGTGCCTGATTGACGGCTTATCGGGACTGTTACAACCCTGCAACCTGCGAACGAGTCATCTTAGCAGCGAGTTCGCCCTTGCCCATTTTCAGCCAATCGGCTGCGCTACCACGCGCAAACAAGTCCATCGAACGCGCTATGATCCCGGTCCATCCGGTTTGGTGGCTAGCTCCGAGGCCGGCACCGTTGTCTCCGTGAAAATACTCATAAAACGTGATGTAGTCTTTCCAGTGCGGGTCCTCCTGAAACTTCTGGGTTCCGCCATAGACGGGACGCTTGCCGCTGTCATCACGGAGAAAGATGCTCGACAATCTGCCGGCAAGCTCATTTGCTACCTCGAATAATGTCATGTATTTTCCCGAACGAGTGGGGCATTCGACCTTGAAATCATCGCCGTAGAACTGATACAGATTCAGCAGTCCACGAATCAACAAAGCATTCACTGGCATCCAAACTGGCCCTCGCCAGTTGGAATTGCCGCCGAACATCCCGGTGTTGGACTCCGCAGGCAGATATTGCACTTTGTACTCCTGCCCACTGAGATTGAACACGAACGGATGCTCCAGGTGGTATCGGGACAGAGAGCGGACGCCATAAGGACTGAAGAATTCGTTTTCGTCAAGGAGGTAAGCCAAGATCCGCTCGATCTTCTCTTTGTTGCACACCGAGAGAAGCCGACGGTCGGCATATCCGGCAAACCTCTCGTCAGCGGGAGCGATGTGGCGCAACATTTCTGGGTGGCGTTTCCGGAACAACGCAATCAATTCCATGACTCGGGGATGATTCTTCACGTGGCTGAGTTCGAAAACTGTGGAAGCACACAGAGGAAGCAAGCCCACCATGGACCGAACTTTCAGCTGCATGGCATCGCCATTCGGGAAATGGAGAAGGTCATAGAAAAAACCATCCTTCGAGTCCCACATCTGGTCGTGGTGTTCCCCGATCCGGTCCATGGCGTACGTGATCCAGAGGAAATGTTCGATGAACCGGTAGGCGATCTCTTCATACATGGAGTCGTGCTCTGTCAGCAGGAGGGCGATCTCCAGCATGTTCTGGCAGTAGAAAGCCATCCAGGCAGTGCCGTCGGCCTGGTCGAGGTGCCCGCCCGTCGGGAGTGGTGAACTCCGATCGAACACGCCTATATTGTCGAGCCCGAGAAAGCCGCCGGCGAAAACGTTCTTGCCTTCCGGGTCCTTGCGGTTGACCCACCAGTTGAAATTCAACATCAGCCCTTGGAAGGAACGTTCCAGAAAGCGCAGGTCCGATCTGCCCAATTCTTTCTCAATGTTGAATAGGAACAATGTCGCCCAGGCGTGTACCGGGGGGTTTACGTCACTGAAATTCCATTCGTAAGCCGGGATTTGTCCATTGGGGTGCGAGTACAGATTCCGCAACATAAGCAGCAGTTGGTCCTTGGCGAAATCAAAGTCTACCAGCGATAGCGCGAGAGTATGGAAAGCCAGATCCCATGCCGCATACCAGGGGTATTCCCACTTGTCGGGCATCGAAATGATTTCCTTGTTCAACATGTGGAACCACTCGGCATTCCGGACGCTGCGATGGTTAGTCCCGATCAGTGGATGAGCTTCATGCTCTTCCAACCAGCGGTCGAGATCGAAATAGTAGTACTGCTTGCTCCACAGCATTCCGGCCAGCGCCTGACGGTGCACACGACGTTCGTCCTCGCTTAATGAAGGCGGAGTGATCCGGTCATAAAACTCGTTTGCGTCCGCTAGGCGTGTGGCGAATATTTGGTCAAATGCACCAAATGCATCGGCAGGGGGTTTCGCACACAAGCGCAGCCGTACGACCTTACTGCCGCCAGCGGGAACTTCCAGGCGGTAATGCGCAGCTGCTTTCGTCCCTGTTCTGGACGGATTTACAGCGTCTCGTTCGCCTGAGACTACAAATTTGTGAAATGCGTCCTTTACGTATGGCGATGGGTTTGGCTGCGCCCATAGGCGGCTAGCGTTGGACTCGTTCTCTGTGAACAGAAGTTCGGGATTGCCTTCGCAGCGAAGTGTTCGCTCGCCAAGCTCTGGGTGAGAGGCCACAACCGATCCGTCCCCAATCTGGCTCAATGTGGGCTTGATCGCGTCTTTCTCCCAGGACCAGGTGTTGCGAAACCACAGAGTCGGAAGCAG
>DASXMM010000445.1:0-3117 GCA_036495665.1 Candidatus Acidiferrum sp.
CTCTTCATTCGACCCTCTCTATCCACCTCCCCACGACTGGCTGGGCCGGTCTGTTCGGGTGTCAGAAAGCTGGAATCCGTCCACACTCCTAGCATTGACCCGCTGGCACCTTCGTCCGGCCAACGCTCCCGCAGATCGCTATCCCACGACGAATGAATAAGTTTGCCTTGCTTTTGAGACCTGCGCGAGTTGGCCCATGCGATGCATTTTCCGCGGGGCGTGAGGCGATTGCCATGGCGCGAATACAGACGGTGGATGGGCGATCCGGCTTGCAAGCGCAGTTTGCCGGACATGCGAGGGGTTCCTCGCTCGAAATTAACTCTTGGATACCTAGTGAGATGAACGCTGTCTCACCGCTTGTGGACCGGCTGATGCGATTGATCGAAGGATCGCGCTGCGTTCCCGGCGAAGAACCCGCGGTCGAACTGGCACTTCGAGAAGCTGTCAGCAACGCCATCGTTCACGGCAATCGGATGGACGCTCATAAGTTGGTTCAGATTCGCTGTCGATGCGAGCTGGGAAAAGGAGTGTGCATTATCGTCAAGGACCAAGGGCAAGGGTTTGATCCGAATGCAGTTCCTGATTCCCTGGCTGTGGAAAATCTTGAGGCCGAGCACGGCCGCGGAATTTACCTAATGAAAGCGACGATGGACACAGTCTCTTTTGAGCGTGGAGGCGCTCAAGTTCGCTTGTGGAAGGGCCGGAGCACTGCCCAAGAACAGAGCCGCAAGACAAGAACGAATCCTTCCCCTCGGTTGGCAGCCAAGAGGTAAGAACGTGCTGAAAATCACTGTCACCGAGACGCAAACGGAAAGTCGATGGATTTTACAAGGCCGGTTGGTCGGGCCGTGGGTTCACGAACTGAGAACGTGTTGGAAAAAGAAGCACCGAACTCAAAGCAGTCAAAGATGCGTTGTCGACCTGAATGATGTGACGTTTATCGACAAGAGCGGGGAAAGGCTGCTACGGGCTATGGCCAAGAAAGGTGCAGATCTCGTAGCCAACGGCATGTACACGAAACATGTGCTTGAAAATGTGAAGGCCACCGGCAAGAGCACCTTGTCCAAGCTGCTTGCCTGCTTGTTCGCGGCGCTCCTGATCAGCGCGCTGATCCACGCGGACAGCGTACGGGTCAGCCCGAGGCTCCAAAAGACGAACGCCGAGCTATACCTTGGTCTGGGAGTGATCCCCAGCCATGTATCAAGCAGATCCGATTTTACCAACGGCGAAGGAGGGATACTGTGCCCACAAAACTCGTAAGCAAATTTCACAAACGAGCAGCAGCGATCCTTCCTCTCCGTATTCTGGCGGAAGAGGATGACGCGACGCTCGTTGCTGACGCCGAGAGTGGGAGCGACGAAGCGTTTGACGTCCTTGTCCGGCGCCATCAGGCAAGAATTCTGCGTGCAGCCCGGCGGTTCACTCGTAACCGGGAGGATGCGGAAGACATTGCGCAACAAAGCTTTCAAAAGGCCTTCGTCCACTTGCGGCAGTTTGAGGGGAATTCTTCTTTTTCCACTTGGCTGACGCGGATCACGATCAACGAGTCCCTCATGTGGCTGCGAAAGAAACGGGCCTCGCCGGAGGTGCCGATCGAGGCATCGAGCACGATTGACGAAACCGCACTGCCGCTGGATTTCCCGGACTTGGCTCCAAACCCGGAAGACCATTGTTTCCAGCGAGAGCGGGAGCGAATGCTGTCCGCGGCGCTGAATGAGTTGACCCCAGGAATGAGGAAAGCAATCGAGCTGCGGGAACTTGGCGAGCTCTCCACAGAAGAGACCGCTCGGGTCATGGGGCTCTCGGTCCAAGCGGTGAAGGGCCGAGCCTTCCACGGGAGAAAAAAATTGCGCGAGGTGCTGAAGCGTTATGTCGACTCGACGTGGGCGTATGGAAAGCAGACGTTGCGAACGAGCGGTAAGGCGAATGACATCTCGCGCCATCACCTCGTCTGGAGCGCAGGTGATTAGCGCGCGCACGAAGGGAGGCTCTCATGGTGACGTTTCTGTTTATCGCTGCATTGGCGATCCTGGGATTCCTGTGCTTCACCGGACCGGACGGCCTTATCGGCCCGAGGCATCGTCACTGAATTGAGTCCTGGACGGCAGCATTCCACCGGGAGAGCAAGTTCTCGCGGGAAGCGCCTTCGATCGAATTGGTTTTTGCGTTGTGAAGCGACATCCACCACGCGGAGAAAGATTAAAGATGAGTCGGAAACTTGTAGTGGTAGCGCAACTAGGGAGGCGAAATTCGCCTTCCTTTATGGAGGCGGCCTCGACTACGAACTCGCCAAGCACTTCACGCTTCGTGGCCGTACACCGAGGCTATGTATACGAGAGGCCTGATTTAGGCCTTAAGGCGCTACATTCCGGTGCGACCACGCACTGGGCCCAACCCTTCGCAGGTATAGTTTTTCGTTCCTAAACCTGCGATTCCGCGCATGTTGCCACGAGTCCCGACTACCCCCGGGATTCGTGGCAAGGAGGTCCCTGGGAGACACGCTATTCAGATCGACAGCAATTCAAGCACGCAAGGAAAGGAGTCGGGTATGCCAGTGAAAGTCCAGAGAAAAGAAAGTTTGGAGGTTCTCGCGAGCCCTTTCCAGCCTCGCGCAGAAGGCGCCGGTGCAAGCCATGCACCAACTCGCGAGGAAATTCGCAGGCTGGCACACGCGATCTACTTCGAGCGCGGCGGCGGAGCAGGGCACGAGTTGGATGATTGGTTGCAGGCTGAACGTGAACTTGAAGCTGAGTTTCTTCTTGCTGAAGCTGCCATTTTTTTGCTCCAGGTATGAAGGAGAAAAAGTAGTGAAGGCCACATTTGAGCGCTTGAACAGTCACTGCCTCAACGCCGTTTTGCGCTGGGGCGGGGCAGCACGAACAAACCTCGAGTCAGGTATGTGCGGCGCTGCAAAGCTCACCCCTGAGGCGCGATGAGCGAAGCCCTCACTATCGCCTCGGGCCAGACGATCTCGCGGCCCGCCGCCAATCCTTGGCTCATAGCGGCGACTGTTTCACTCGCGGCGTTCATGGAGGTGTTGGATACCGCCATTGCCAATGTCGCGTTGCCATATATCGGCGGCAACCTCGGCGCGAGCAACGACCAGAGCACCTGGGT
>DASXMM010000446.1:0-7655 GCA_036495665.1 Candidatus Acidiferrum sp.
GAGGTGAATCGTCTGCTCATCGAAAGCGAAAGAAAATTCATCACGCAGGAAGGCTTGCCGAACCGGAAATGGTACCGTCACCAGCTCTATGCACCGGGCTTCTACACCGGCTACGCCGCCAAAACGATGCCCTATGTGCGCGAAGCTATCGAACAGAAGCAATGGAAACAGGCCGACGACGGGGTTGTCGTCGTCGCAAAATGCTTGCAGGATGAAGCCGCGTTAATCGCTGACGCCGCAGCGAAACTCGCCGCCGCCCACTAGTGCGCTTCATTGTAGGGGCGCAGCATGCTGCGCCCCTAGAGCGAGGTGTAACTGATATTCTCATCTCTCGCGCCCTGCTGCGGAGGATTCGCTCGTGCCATCCTATAACCTCGCCATCGTCGGCATGGGCAACGTAGGCCGCGCCCTTCTGCGCCTGCTCATCTCCAAGGAAACCGACCTTCGCCGCCGCTACGACATTCGTTGGCGGCTCACAGGAGTCGCCACACGCCGTACCGGCTGGATCGCGGATCCCGACGGTCTCAATCCACTCGCCGCACTGCACGGTCACTCGCTCATCCAGCACGGCAACACTTCGCAACCGCGCAACTTGCGCGAGTGGCTCGAAAAAACGCGAGCCGATGTGCTCTTCGAGGCCACTTCGCTCAATGTAAAGACTGGCCAGCCAGCCACCGAACACCTGAAGACTGCGCTCGAATTGGGCATGCACGCTATTACCGCCAACAAAGGCCCGATCGTTCACGCGTACCACGAGCTGACCGCGCTCGCGAAAGAAAAAAACCGTCAATTCCTCTACGAATCCACGGTCATGGATGGCGTGCCGGTTTTCTCCATGTTCCCATACGGTCTGCCGGCGACGGACATCCGCGGTTTTTGCGGAGTTTTGAACTCCACAACGAACGTTATCCTTACCGAAATCGAAAAGGGCCGCTCCATGGACGAAGCCGTCAAGCGCGCGCAGGCCATGGGCATCGCGGAAACGGATCCCACCGCCGATTTGGATGGATGGGATGCGGCGGTGAAAGTCGTGGCGCTGGCGATCGTCCTGATGGGCGCGAATGTCCGGCTCGAGCAAGTCCAGCGCAGCGGCATTCGCGAGCTGAGCGAAGACAAAATCCGCTCCGTTCGCGCGTCAGGCATGCGTTACAAGCTGGTATGCCGCGCCGAGCGCCGCGGCGATGGCGTGGATTGCAGCGTGCAGCCGGAGCTGCTGCTGGCCTCGGATCCCCTCGCGAATCTTGAAGGCAGCAGCTCGGCGATTCGCTTCGACCTGGATGTGTTCGGCTTATCGTTCGTCGAGCACAATCCGGGAGTCGACGCCACGGGCTACGGTCTGCTCGCCGATTTTCTGCGCGCCGTTCGTCAGTAATGCCGCAATCCGCCTCAGGATTGCATTCATTCACAACACCGCTCAGCGCTCGTAGTGTGCCGCATAGGCGGGCAGCGGAATTCCCAGATCGCAGCGTTCATCGCGGATTGGCTCACCAGCGACGGTTCGCAGCGGGATGACGCCCGCCCAAACTCTCAGATCATAATCGGGAGCGTCGTCTTCAGGTGGGCCCACGCGGACTTTTGCGGAGGCCTCGGTGAGCGGCAAGCGCAGAATGCTTGTAGCCTTCAATTCTTTTTCATTGGGCTGGCGCGCGTCGTCCCAGCGATGCGGCAAAATCTTTTCCGTGAACGCGCGCAATGCTTCAAGTTTTTCTGGCGGGGCATCGACGAGCGTGGCTTGGCCGAGCGCCACAACCGAGCGGTAATTCATCGAGTGATTGAAGACCGAGCGTGCGAGCACGATTCCGTCCGTCAGCGTAACCGTCAGACAGACATTCACGCCTGCGCTCACTCCGCGGAGCGTCCGGCTGGCGGCCGAGCCATGAAAATAAATCGCATCGCCGACGCGCGCGTACAGCGTGGGAATCACAAAAGTCTGGTCGTTGGCCGAAAACCCAACGTGGCACACCATCCCCTCATCGAGGATCTTGTAAACGGTTTCGCGGTCGTAGACGCCGCGCTGTGGCTCGCGCACAACACGCGTGCGCTCGCTCGGCGTGAAGGATTCGGACACTGTGCACCTCATGAAGAACGTGGCGCGGAGACGGCCGGTGCGACCGCTCATTTGATTTGTAGCCGGCGCCAAGCGGCATGAGTGAGGAACAACCGCATAAATGCTAACACGGTTGCGCGCAGCTTCATCCTCAGCCCGCGCTATGAGAAACTAGCAACGGTCGCGAATACGCCGCCATTTTGGCCGGCGACTGGATGCTTCCCGCAAGTGTAGGGGCACAACACGTCGTGCCCTTTTTGGATGCATCGCCGTATCGGAGAAAACCATGAGCACCACCGCCATGCAAGGCAGAGAACCTAATTCACTGGATGTTGCCTGGGTGCGCTCGCAATTCCCGTCGCTCCAATTGCAGATAAATGGACATCCTGCTGCCTTTCTGGACGGTCCCGCCGGTACGCAGGTTCCCAAACAGGTGATGGACGCGGTCCAGAACTATTTCCTGAAATCCAATGCGAATACCTGCGGAGCGTTCGCCACCAGCCGCAGCAACGACGTCATCATTGCTTCCGCGCGCGAGGCCATGGCGGATTTTTTCAATTGCGATAAGGACGAAGTCGTCTTCGGCCAGAACATGACCACGATTACCTTCGCCTTGGCGCGTGCGATCGGCCGGACCCTCGAGCCTGGCCACGAAATTGTCGTGACCACTCTCGACCATGACGCGAACGTTGCGCCCTGGCGCGCGCTCGAAGAGCTGGGCGTCGTGATTCGCCAGGTCGACATTCGCGAATCAGATTGCACGCTCGACCTCGAAGACCTGAAGAGCAAAATCAACAAGAACACGAAGCTCGTGGCCGTCGGGTATGCCTCGAACGCCGTGGGCACCATCAATCCGGTGGCCGAAATCACTAAGCTGGCGCATGAAGCTGGCGCGTTGATGTTCATCGATGCGGTCCACTACGCGCCGCACGGCCCGATCGACGTCCGCGCGCTCGATTGCGATTTTCTGGTCTGCTCGCTCTACAAGTTTTTCGGCCCGCACATGGGCACCCTCTACGGCAAGCGCGAGCACCTCTGTCGGTTGGAGCCATACAAAGTGCGCCCCGCTCCGGACACGCTGCCCGATCGCTGGGAAACCGGAACGCAAGTGCAGGAACTCATCGCCGGAATCGGCGCCGCCGTGGATTATCTCGCGGAAGTGGGCCGCCGCTGCGATCCGACGGCGAAAGATCGCCGCGGCGCGCTGTTGGCGGCCTACCGCGCAACGCGCCAGCACGAAATGGCGCTGCTCTCGCGCCTGGTCGAAGGTTTGCTCACCATTCCCGGCCTGCGATTTTATGGCATCAGCGACCCGGCCCGCTTCAACGAGCGCTGCTCGACGGTTTCCGTCCGTTTGGCGAATCACAAGCCCGCCGAAGTGGCAGGGTTTCTCGGCGACCGCGGCATCTTCACCTGGGACGGCAACTACTACGCGCTGAATCTGACCGAACGCCTCGGCGTCGAATCCAACGGCGGCCTGTTGCGCATCGGCCTCGTTCATTACAACACGGCAGAAGAAGTGGACCGCCTCCTCGCTGCGCTGCGGGAGTTGAAGTAGGACAGACACTCCTGTCGGTCCTCTTTCTCGGATGAGGTTGTAGCTGCGAAAGAATTTGTCACGTAGAGGGAACGAATAGACAGGCAAGAATGCCTGTCCCAAACACCATGACCAAACGGCCAAAACCAATTGTGTTGACTGTGCTCGACGGCTGGGGCTACCGCACTGAAACGAAAGGCAACGCCATCGCGCTGGCTCGCAAGCCCACCTATGACGATTTGATGAAGAAATTTCCAAACACGCTGATCCACACGTCCGGACCGTACGTCGGTCTACCCGAAGGCCAAATGGGCAACAGCGAGGTAGGCCACATGAACATCGGTGCGGGCCGAATCGTCCACATGGACATCACGCGCATCGATCTCCTGATCGCCAATAAACAACTGCAAGACGTGCCGCTCTTTCAGCAAGCAATGGAGCGCGGGCGCCAGAAGCAATTGCACCTGATCGGCCTGCTGAGCGACGGCGGCGTTCACTCCCACATCAACCATTTGTTCGCGCTGCTCGAATTGGCCAAGCAACAAAAAGTCGAGCACGTTTTCGTGCATTGCTTCATGGACGGCCGCGACACCCCGCCCAATAGCGGCTGCGACTTCGTCCGCCAGTTGCAACAAAAAATGCGCGAACTCGGCGTCGGCGAGATCGCGTCGCTCACCGGCCGCTACTACGCGATGGACCGCGACAACCGCTGGGAGCGCGTCGAACTCGCCTACCGCGCGGTCGTTCACGGCGAAGCCGAAACCCATTCGAACGATCCCGTAGCCGCCCTCCAAAAAAGTTACGAGCAGGGAACCACCGACGAGTTCGTAAAGCCAGTCGTCATCACGAAAGGCGAAGGCGCGGCCGCCGTCCCAGTCGGAACAATCCACGATGACGACGCCGTCATCTTCTACAATTTTCGCGCCGATCGCGCCCGCCAAATGACGCGCGCCCTCGTCGAGCCCGCCTTCGACAAAATCACCGACCCAAGGCGCCCCAAAAACCTCTTCTACGTTGCCATGACGCAGTACGACAAAAACTGGCCCTGGCTCAAATACGTCATCGCGCCCGAAAAACTCGAACACATCCTCGCGGAAGTCTTCGAAGAGCTTCAGTACAAAAATCTGCGCTGCGCAGAAACCGAAAAATACGCCCACGTCACCTATTTCTTTAACGGCGGCGTCGAAAAGCCCTTTGGCGGCGAAGAGCGCATTCTCGTCCCATCCCCCAAAGTCGCCACCTACGACCTCAAGCCCGAAATGTCCGCCCAAGGAATCACGGACACGGTCGTAAAAGCCATCGAAAAAGGCGAATTCGACGCCATCATCATGAACTACGCCAACGCCGACATGGTCGGCCACTCCGGCAATCTCCAAGCCACCATCAAAGCCGTCGAGGCCGTCGACGCCGGCCTCGCGCAAATTTACCAAACGCTGAAAGCCCGCGGCGGCCTCTGGCTCATCACCGCCGACCACGGCAACGCCGAAACCATGATCGATCCAACCAGCGGCGGCGCGCATACTTATCACACGACGAATCCGGTCCCGCTAATCCTTGTAAGCGAAAACGGTTCGCTAAAATTGAAACCGAACGGTTCCCTGCGCGACCTCGCGCCCACAATGCTAGCCGCTCTCGACCAACCCAGCCCCGCCGACATGACCGGCCACGATTTGCGCGTAATAACAAAACCCTGAATGCAGAGCACGATGACTCTCAGCTACGAACCCGACGGTAAAAAGTCCCCCGCTTCAGGGCAGCGTCGTCAGGGAGCCTTCGGCACCATCACCATCCCCGGCACGCCAGTAGGCGCAATCGTTTCCGTCGGCCTGGTAGTAATCTGCTGGTTCGCCCTACCGCTCTCGCGCCCCTTCATCCTCGGCACCGGCGGTCTCGGCCTCATCGTCGGCCTGCTTCTCTACTGGAAACACCGCGGCCCCAGCGAATGAATCGCACCACTCCAGCCGAAACAAAACTCGTAATCTGCGTCTGGCACCCCTTCACGTTCTGGCGCCCGCAACCCGTCATGCCCCAAACCATCCGCGCCCGCTGGCCAGAAATGCGCGTCGTGCATCTCCCCGACTACGACCGCCTCCCCGCCGAACTCCCCGACACCGATATCTTCGTCGGCTACTCTCTCCGCGCCGAACAACTTACGCACGCAAAAAAGTTAAAGTGGATCCACTCCACCGCCGCAGGCGTCGCGCAACTCATGTATCCTGAACTCCGCGATTCCGGCATCGTCGTCACCAATCCCAGCGGCGTTTTCTCTCCACCCATGGCCGAACACACCATGGGCCTGCTCCTAGCGCTAGCCCGCAATTTCCCCGACTCCACGCGCCACCAAGACAAATCCCACTGGGGCCAGCAAGACATTTGGGACCAGCCGCAGCACCTCACCGAACTCAGCGGCCAAGTCCTCCTGATCGTCGGCTTCGGCTCCATCGGCCGCGAATTAGCCAAGCGCGCCCGCGCCTTCGACATGCGCGTCTGGGGCGTAACGCGCTCCGGCAAAGGCGACGCCACGCACGCCGAAAAAATCCTCCCCGCCTCGCAACTCGAGAAAGCCCTCCCGCACGCCGACTACGTCGTCATCGCTGCTCCCGAAACCACCGAGACGCGCCACCTTATCGGCGCCCCACAAATCGCGCGCATGAAACCCGGCGCCCGCCTCATCAACGTTGGCCGCGGCTCGCTCCTCGACGAAGCCGCCCTCATCCACGCGCTGGAAACCGGTTCGCTCGCAGGCGCCGCCCTCGACGTAACCTCCGTCGAGCCGCTCCCTCCCGATAGCCCGCTCTGGCGCGCCCCGAATCTCTTCCTCACGCCACACACCAGTGCCGTAAGCGATCGCCTCTGGCATCGCGAAACCGCTCTTCTGATGGATTTGTTGGACCGCTGGTTCGACGACCGCGAAATGTTCAACCAAATCGATTTTGCCCGCGGCTACTAGCATCCGCCCGCCCGCTCGTCGATCGAAGGCCATGTGGCGCGCGCGCCAAAAAATCAGTTCCCATTCCCAGACTTTATCGGCTCATAACCCTCGCGCGCATAAACCACCCACTTCTGTTTCTTCCCCTTCTGATCGTGTACCTCAAGCGGTGTCCCATCCGGATTCACCAATTCAATCTTCACCTTGTGAAATTTGCTGTCTTTTCCTCCGCCCGTCGGCGTGTACGACAAGCTGTATTGGTGCCGCAAAAACGATGCCACATCGTGAAAAATCCCCGGCAACTCCCCGTCGAATTGCGGGAACCACGAATAACCTCCCGTCAAGCTCGCGATCGTTTTCATCTGGTTTTCGCCCTGCAGATAATTCATGTGCGAACCAAGCGAGCCGCGTGATTCGATAAAATTGATGTACGGCTTGTCCAATCCCACACAAAAAATCGTCACGTCGCTCTGCCGCAGTTGCTTCATCGTCTGATCCAAATTGTGCTTTGAAAATGTATCCACACCCGTCGCCAGCAGCAAAATCGATTTTTTCCCCTTTACGTCCTTCATGTCGTCGATCGTCTTCAACACCGCGTCGAACACGTTCGACTCGCTGAACCCCGGAAAATAAAGATGGTAGATCGCGTTACGCACTTCATCCTTGTTCTGCGTGAAGTCCACTTCGTCGTGAATGTTCATGTCGAACGTCCGCAGCGCCACCCAATCCTTCTGTTGCAAATTCGGCAGAAACGCGTCCGACCAATACTTCGCTTGGTAAGCAAACCAGTCATACAAGCCGCGGCTGCTGAATTCCATCAGCATCACGATGGTAATCGGCGCTTCGGTCGGCCCGAAGTTCGTGATCGTCTGCGCCACGCCGTCGTCCGTAACTTTGAAGTTCTCTTTCTTCAGGCCCGTGAGCAGGTCGCCGTGCTGAGTCGTTGCAATGACGTCCAGCGTCACCACGGGCACTTCCACCGCGATGCTCACTCCGCCCTGCGGAGCTTGCTGCGCCGGTGCCGTCGGAGGCGGGTTCTGCGGCGTCGCGCCTTGGGCCGGCTGCTGCGCTCCGCCTTGCGGACCTGTGGGGGCCTGCGCGGTCGCGGTTCTCTCCGCCACCGGCATCAGCATTACACTCGC
>DASXMM010000447.1:0-6433 GCA_036495665.1 Candidatus Acidiferrum sp.
GAAACGCGAAGGGTTTCCGGTTAACACGATCATCTTCCTCGATATGGAAGATGGCGGCCGCCTCTCGCCCGCCTATCATTCGTATATACAAAGTTGGCTTTCGACATTGACCTTGATCGATTACCGAGGCGGATTCTATTGCTCCGGAATCCCAGTTAAAGAAGGCCCGGATAGCACAATCACGACGGCAGACGACATCTCCGATTTTCTTTTTCGCAAATCGCGGGCGTTCAAGATTTGGGCTTACAACGACGCGTGTCCGCCATCGCCTGGCTGCACGCTTCCGTCAGCAGCGCCTTCGCCTACATTGAGTGGGAGTTCGACCGCCGAAGTGTGGCAGTACGTGCGATCGCCACGCACGGAATTTGCGGCACACTGTCCTGCGGGCTATCACACCGACGGCAATTGTTATGCGCCTGGTGACTCGACGCATGCGTGGTTCCTCGACGTCAACGTCGCTTCCACTCCCGACCCCTCAAGCGGGGCCAAGTAAGACGGAGCATCCAATAAAAAAAGGACGGCCAAAACGCCGCCCTTTTTCCTGTACGAATGAAGATTCTTAGAGCTGTCCCATTCCACCATCGACGTTGAGTTCTACGCCGGTAATGTAGGAAGCATCCGAGGAAGCCAGGAACGCCACGACCCCGGCAACTTCTTCAGGCTGCCCAAACCGCTTCATGGGGACTTTTGTGATGATTTCTTTTGCGAATCCATCGATCGCCTCCTGCGGCAATCCGGTGCGCCCAAAGATGGGCGTTACGATGGGCCCCGGGGCAACCGCATTTACGCGAATCCCGCGGCCAACCAATTCGGCCGCGCTCGTACGAGCCAAAGAACGCAGCGCAGCTTTCGTCGCGGAATAGGCACTCGCGCCTTCCGTACCCTTGATGCCTGCAACGCTGGTATTCAAAATAACCGAAGCGCCGTCATTCAGGTGCGGAATGGCCTTCTGGATCGTGAAGTACGCGCCTTTTACATTCGTCGAAAAATTTTCGTCGTAAATGGCCTCCGTGGTTTCCGAATAAGGAGCGAACTTCGCCACGCCGGCGTTTACGAACAGCACATCGATCTTTCCGAATTTCTTTTCTACCGCGGCGTAGATTTTGTCGATGTCGGCCAGTTTGGAGACGTCGGCTTGAATCGCCAGTACGCCGTTACCAAGCGTCTTGGCCGCTTCGTCGAGGGTCTTTTGACTTCGGCCTGCAATCACCACCCGCCCGCCTTCCTCTTGCAAGCGCTTTGCCGACGCCAGCCCGATGCCGCTGTTACCACCCGTTATTACGACTACTTTTCCTTCTAATCTTTTCATGATCTCCTCCAATTGTTTCGATTCGTTCAGATAAAACCGCAGCCGGGAGGCTGTTTACCTTCGCTCTTCCCTGTGCTTAGATACTTAGATGAACGTCTAAATAGAAAGTTGCATCTAATTTCGTGGAGGCTGGCGTTACCCACTGGCACTCTGGCAGGTTGCCGGCATCTCTGGTATAGACTGCGAAGGGGCCTATGGACCGTTCTCAAGTTGAGAAAATATCAAGAGCTTTGGCCGACGAGACTCGCCTTGTAATTTTTGAGGCGATCTCTGCAAAGCAGCGGATGAACTGTGGCGAGATTGTCTCGATGCAGGGAGTCACTCCTGCGACCGTTTCTCATCATCTTAAGATTCTCAACGAAGCGGGACTGATCGAATGCCAGCGGGAAGGCCAGTTTGTCTACAGCCGTTCCGTGCCCGAGACGGTGGAGGACTATTCTCGTGAGCTTGCGCGAATCGCGCGCGGGAAAAAATCAGCGAAAGCCCGCAAATAATGCCGCTCAGTCGGTTGGATTTCTTGGAAATTTGAAGTAGGGAAGCCGCACTCCGTTGATCGAAATCTGGTCCGCGCGAATATTCATTGGCGCCTCGAATCCAGCGGTCCCGCCGTTCGTTACGTAGTCGTCTTGATCCACCCCGTCTCCGCTGACGCCAAGTCCGCCGACGAGCGTTCCGTTGCGGTACAACCCCGCGCTGCCCGGAAAGAAAACGATGCCGCTCTTGTTCGCGTTGGGAGGGCCCGCCTGCATCCCTTGCGTGCAGGGGTTCGAGAGGTCTTGCAAAAAAAGGTTGAAGAAAGGTCCGGCAGCCGAGCCGTCAATTCCAGGCGGGAAAAATGGTTGCGCGCCAAAACTGATGGTGCGGTTCGTCACCGCCGTGCCGATCGGCACTTGATTCAAGTCCGCCGCTTGGCGCGCGGCGCTGTTGAAGTACACCATGTTGCGCGCCTTGCTCGCGGCTACGTCGATGCTGAAGACGGTCGAGTCCTGCATGCGACGCAAGCCGATGATCGTTCCGTCCAAGTCGGCAACAGCAATCGCCATGCGCGCTCGCGAACCAATCGGTAGCCGGATCGCTGCGCGCGTCGTGTTAGCGGTTGCTTCGGCGTTGTTCAAAATAGTTTGTACGTCGGTTGCGCTCAATCCTCCCAGCGGTCCCGCCGTTGGCGTGATCAAGTCGCCTTCCGGTGGTTGCCCTGCGCTGTTCGTAGGCGCGACCACGAACGAGCCTGCGCCCGCGACTGGTCTTGGCGAAACACCCGCAGGCATCGTCGTTTGCGTTACGAACGGAAGCGCGATTCCGCCGATGAAGACGACTCCCGGAGCGGCTGGCGTCGGTCCAAACGAATCGGAAGGCCCGGTGCGCTGCGTCGTCGATCCTGCAAACGCCGCAAATTCCGCGGCGTTCGGATCGCTCGCCGAAGTAACCACGCCAATTCCGCCGACAACGACATTCTGATAGAAAATCGGCACACCGCCGGGATTCACTGCCAGCGGATTCGAGTCCATGGCATCGGCCTTGCCGGTGAGAATGCCGGGTCCAAATCCACCGCCCAACGCGAGCAAGGGCGGGATTTGATTTTGAAATGCTGCGCCGCTTACTAGCGTGCATCCGCGATTTGTGTTCTCGATGCCATACAAATCGGCGGGCGGCTGATTGGTCACTCCCGGCGGAAAATGAATGCCGCTGATGAATCGCACCGTGCGCGACGATAGCGGCGCTTGGTCATTGCTGAACAACGCACCTGTCCGCGCCAGCGCGACCGCCACGTCGTTGGCGTCGAGCGTCTGTCCAAAATTCCCAATCGCCGTAGCTGGTGCGTTTTGCGTGCGAAATACTCCCAGCACAAATCCGGCGCGGTCCACGACGGCCACAACCATATCGACATTCGCGGAATTCACAGCGGCCTGCACGATGTTCTGAACGTCGGGGACTTGCAGGGCTTGGACGGCTGGAATTACCGGTGGAGACACCGGCGCGCTGCTTCCGCCGCCGCAACCAATCAACAGGATTGCAAGAACGCCGGCGATTCCCAGCGCGAACACGATCCCCATCGCGAGCGTTTTTTGACGCCGGGCCAGAGCGTGTCGCGAGGCGACAGGCCTACGAAGAGTGCGTTCCGTTCGCATGAAGGGTATCTTCCTTAGTAACACGCGTCCCGCCACGCCTCAATCGCTCGCACGGCGCGCGATTCCTATCGGTGAATGCTCGCGACGCGTAAGAAGTGTTATCGCTTGTGTTCACTTTTCGCGGAAATGGATTGCCCCGAGCCGCCCGGTATTGTTAGCTAGAATGCGATCCCTTTTTACTTGCGCAAATTCTCTCAGGCCGCAGGCATGCTCTCTGTCTCTTCGCGCACCTCTGGACGCCTCCGTGGCGTGGCTCGCGCCGCGGCCGCGTTGTTGCTCGCTTTCTTGGGTGTCGCGAAAGCATCTGACGCCCAGCAATCGCCGTCTGCGCAAACGTCAGCGCCCGGTGGCCAGGCCACAGTTCAAAAATCCACGGAGCCATCTCCGGCGCAACGTATTCCGCGGCAACAGGCCTTGACCACCGCCGCGGTGGAGGGTGTTCTGCGAGAAACCGGGTCGCCGAATGAATCCCGCCCCGTTGCCGCAGCTCAGTTGACGCTTCGCCACTTGCAGACCGGCCAGATTGTACGAGCAGGATCGTCCGCCGAAGGCGTCTTCCGCCTACTACTGCTTCTGCCGGGCCACTACGAATTTCGCGTGGAAGCCGAAGGCTACGCTCCATTTTTGATTGCGGATCTCAGTCTCTCCGCGAATGAAGTCACGACTCTGGAAATCTCGCTTGTCAGTATCAGCAGCGTTGAGTTTCGTTCGCGCCTTCCCAGGCTTCCCGAACTCGGTCCTGCCGTCGCCCCCGGTTCAACGTCCACGCTCGGGAGCTATCGCGAGCTTCGCCACCGCCTCGATTCCGACCCGAATTACATCGTTGAGCTCGCGCCGGAATATTTGCCGCCCGTCGCCGACATCTACAACGTCGTTCCCAATCGCTGGGCACTCAATCAGCCGGACTATCGCCGCTATTCGCAGAAGGGCGAATATCCCTACACCACGTCCCATTGGTACGACCCGTTCAATCGCAACCGCCTCAAAGGCGACGAGCCGATCTGGCCCGAAGTGCTTGGTCAGCAGATTTTCCTGGATCTCACCGCTTCGTCGGAAACTTTCTTCGATGGCCGCCGCGTTCCTTCGCCTAGCGGTGTAAGCGCCGCGCAGCCCGGCAGCGCTGCGTTCTTCGGCCGAGGCGAGCAGGCTTTCGTGGATCAGACGCTGCGCTTCAGCTTCGACCTGTTCCACGGCGACGCGTCGTTTAAGCCGGTGGATTGGCGCATCCGATTCACGCCGGAGCTAAGCCTCAATGATCTCGACGTTCGCGAGCTTGGCATCGTGAGCCCCGACGTCCGCGCTGGCACGAATCGTTTCGATACGCACCTTGGCCTGCAAGAAGCCTTCGTCGAGGTGAAGCTACACGATCTCAGCAACAATTATGATTTCATTTCCGCGCGCGCCGGCATCCAGCAATTCAACGCCGATTTCCGCGGCTTCTTGTTTACGGACGAGCAGCCCGGCCTGCGCATCTTCGGAAATTTGAACAGCGAGCGCGTTGAGTACAACGCGGCGTATTTTCAATTTCTCGAGAAAAACACCAACAGCGGCCTGAATACGTTCGAGCGCCGTCACCAGCAGGTCGTACTCGGCAACGTTTATCTGCAGGACTTTTTCTTTCCCGGTTACACCGCGGAATTTGTCGGCGCGTGGAATAAAGATGACCCGAGCGTTCACTACGACGACAACGGCTTCCTCGTCCGCCCCGCGCCCGTCGGCAATGTGATTAATCAAGGCCCCGGAGGAGGTCCGCTCGCGCACGGCATTCGCGTCGGCTACTTCGGCTGGCTTGGCAGCGGCCACATCCGCCGCATCAATCTCACGCACGCGTTTTATCAAGCTGTCGGAGAGGACACATTCAATCCCATCGCTGGCAGGCGTGTTACGGTTAACGCGCAAATGGCCGCCGTCGAACTTTCCTATGACCGCGATTGGATCCGCTACCGCGTTTCCACGTTTTATACTTCCGGCGACGCGAATCCGCGGGACGGCCGCGCTCGCGGCTTCGATGCCATCGACGATCTGCCAAATTTCGCGGGTGGTATCTTCAGCTTCTGGAATCGCGAGGACATTCGCCTGCTAGGCTCAGGCGTTCAACTAACGACCGATGGCAGTCTGATTCCGTCTCTTCGTTCAAGTAAAGAGGAAGGTCAAGCCAATTTCGTCAATCCGGGAATTTTCATTGCAAATGCGGGGGCAGATTTCGACATCACGCCCAAGCTCAAAGGCTTCGCGAATTTCAACTACCTGCGCTTTGAACGCACCGAGCCGCTCGAATATATATTGTTCGAGTCACCCATCCGCCACACCATCGGCGAAGACTTCGGCATCGGCGTGACGTACCGCCCCCCACTCTCCGAAAACATCATCCTCACCGGGGGCGCCTCCGCCCTGCAGCCTGGCGAGGGGTTCAAAGATATCTACACGAGCCGCACGCTCTTCTCGCTTTTTGGCTCCGTGAAGTTTACGTTCTGAGGAAACGCATCGGATGACTCTGCCGCGCAAATTCAAACCGTCCTCTCTCCGCAACCTCTGCGTACTCTGCGTCTCTGCGCTATCTTTTCTCCTGGTCTTTTATTCTGACTCCGTCTCGAAAGTCCAAGCAAAGCAAGACGCTCTGCTGGTGCAGGGCCAATCGCAAGCAGAGGCTGATCGCAAATCTTCAGGCTGCATCTCGTGCCACACGTCAACCGACGAGCCAACGATGCACCCGACAAAAACCGTTTTCCTAGGCTGCACCGATTGTCATGGCGGCAACTCTTCTCTCTCGGTCGCGCCTGGCACAGCGGCAAACTCCGCCGAATACAAAGCCGCCAAAGAAAAAGCCCACGTCCAACCGCGCGGCGCGAGCTTTAAAGACCGCTCCGCCTTACCCGAACGCACTTACACAAAATGGCTTAAAGAATCGTCCGAATTCGTAAAGTTTGAAAATCCCGGCGACCTGCGTGTCGCTGCGGAAACCTGCGGCGCCGCCGGCTGCCACGCCAAAGAAGTC
>DASXMM010000448.1:0-4081 GCA_036495665.1 Candidatus Acidiferrum sp.
GTCTTTTTTCTGCCATGGATGTGAACCAGTATTGCCAGAGGACAGCGCGCACCTGGCGCGGTGGTCCCTGCGGAAAAGGATTGGCGGCAAACAGCTCGAGCACGTCGGGTTCATTCGAGAGCAGCTTTCGTTCCGTGCGCAACACAATGGGGTTGTCGCGCCACTCGCCGAGCGATGCGAACCACAAATTCCAGTCTAGTCGCGGCTGATAGGGGGCGTAGATGCGCGGCGGTTTGTCCAGCTCCTGCGGTTTGTGGCGGAAAGGGTACGCGATCCAGGTTTGTCCATCGTTCGAGCCTTGAAATTCGATTTCATAACGGTTGCGCGTCATCACCGCAAAAAGGCCGTAGCGGTTAGCGATGCGGAAAGGATCGAGCAGCGCTACCGGCGAAGTCGGAAGAGGCGCGGGCGTGATCATCCAAATCATTTGCGCGGTGGTCGCGTAAGCAATCCATATCAGCAAAACAGCAGTTACGGCTACTCCGAGCGGATGAAGCCAACGGCGGATGTTCTGGCGCACATCGCGCGGAGCCTTCTCTCCTGATGGTGCGTCGGCTGAAGACGGAGTCGATGATGTTGCCAAAATCGAGAGTTCATCTGCGCCTCGCGGAGAAGATTCCGTAGGAGGCACGACGGATACAGCTGGCAGTTGCTGTTTCCATTTTGCAGGCGCGAATCGCATCAGGAAGCGGTCGTCGAGTAAAAGAAAGGCAAGGATGAGCACCAGATAATTCAGGAAGGTGTAGTTGGCCGTGAGAATGATGCCGATCTGCCAGGGCGTCACGAGGAAAAAGAGGGCGATGCGAAATGGACGCGGCAGAATCGCGGCCCAAATCAAAGCCAGTTCGAGCGCCAGCGTTAGCCCGGCAGTTGCGGCGTGAAACCAGTGCGGCAAATGTTGTGCATACCAGCCAATCCACGTTGGCAGCGGCCCATTCTGATAATACTCATCAAGCGCCGTGAAATTGCGCCACTCGGGGTCGCCGCCAGCAATCTTCGCCGCGCCAGATTCGAAATAGATGCGGAACCATTCCCAAAGAATCAGATAGATCGCAGCGCGAACGGGAGGCTTGGACTCCGCCAAGCCCGGTCGAAATCCGCCAGGCGCAACGAAGAGCGAGAGGAATCCGGCCTCGAGGAGCATGCCGTCGGACTGATAGCCGGAGAAATCCCCCGCGCAGCTTACGAAGGAAAGAAAACAGACAAAGCAAATCGCAAGCATCGCGCGCGGCCATATATTAAGGACGAGCAGCACTGCCGCGGCCATGCCAACCCAACAAAGCGCGATTAGCATGTATGAGCTGCTTGAAAACCAGAGCAGGCTTGGCACATACCAATAGCGCGCGTGGCCCATCTGCTCAGCGAGACTTTTCAAATATTCGCTGGCTGGAAGAATGCCCTGGGGACCGATCAGCCCGCGAATTTGAAAGACGAGCGGGAAAAACGCAGAGAAATAAATGAAGCCGAGGGCGCGCAGGAAAATCCAGCGCGACAGGAAGCGATCCGTGGGGCCGCTTCGCGAATCGAAAAGCCAGCGGATGACGGACGAAGGAGTCCAGGCCATAGACGCGGGACATTATACCGAGGCTCGGGGCCCAAACGGTTTGGAGTGCGGGAGCCTCGCTCCCGCTTTTCTTGCCGTTGCCTAGCTGGCGTTTTTCGAAACGACTAACGCACGGGTTTGGCGCCGCTTTTGGGGGAGTCTGAAGGCTTAACGTGCAGAGCGCACGTACCGTCCTCGCAAACTTCGCGATTCCAGCGATAGCGATTGCGCGCGACCCAGGCGTAGAGATGTTGCGCGACAAAATGAATCCCGGGGACAAGAAGCAACCAGGCGACCAGCTTCCAGCCGGGCAGCGCGAGGCCAATGCGCGCCCAGGCGTCTGCGCCGGAATAGACGCGCCCTCGCGGATCGACGGCCTGCATGAGGCGCATTGCCTCGTCGATATCGAGTTGCGGAAAGCGCGCGGCCACGCTGGCGTCGTGCAGATCGAGCAGTTCGATGCGAGCGTGCGGATCCATGCGTCGCACGCGAGCGACACTCGCGCGGCACAAATTGCAGGCGCCGTCGTATAGCACGGTGAGTTCTGCCACGGATTCATTCTAGCAAGCAAACCGGCGGCGACCCACGCCTTGTCATCTCCCGAAGGATCCTTCGGTACGCGGAATCTTTAGAAAACAACTCCCACTTCCCTGTTGCGACGGTAAACGCGGCGTGCTAGGCTGGCGAACAAAAGGCGAATTACGAATCGCCGGAGGATTCTTTATGTCCCGTTCTCTGGCCGTGCGCGCTGCGGCCTTTGGCTCTCACGAACCGCCCGCTGAATCATCGCTGACTCGCGTGTGCCAAGTCCTGGACACGTTCGCGTCCCGCGATGTAACCGGCGAAGTGTTGACCGCCGTGCGCTATTTTCCTGCGCGCGAAGCACAATGCGCCCAATTTCCGGTGTGGGTGCACGCCGATCTCTCGGCTGCTTACGGCGCCAAGGGCATTCACCAGCTCTATACCCACCAAGCCATCGCGGCTGAAGCTGTCCACGCCGGTAAAAATGTGGTCGTGGTCACTCCGACTGCCTCGGGAAAAACTCTTTGCTACAACCTGCCGATCCTGAACGCCATTCTCGACAATCCTGACACTCGCGCGCTCTACCTCTTCCCCACAAAAGCTCTGGCGCAGGATCAGCTTGCGGAGCTTTACGACCTCAACCAGCGTCTCGACAACCGCTTCGGCGTTTTTACTTACGACGGCGACACACCAGCCGACGCGCGCCGCGCCATCCGCGAAAAGGGTCACGTGGTGCTCACGAATCCGGACATGCTGCACGCGGGTATTCTGCCGCATCACACGCGCTGGACGCGCCTTTTCGAAAACCTTCGCTACATCGTGATCGACGAACTTCACACTTATCGGGGAGTTTTTGGCAGCCATCTCTGCAACGTGCTGCGGCGGTTGAGGCGCATTGCGAACTTTTACGGCAGCAACCCTCAGTTCATCTGCTGTTCCGCGACGATTGCCAACCCCGGCGAACTTGCCGCCCGGCTGCTCGAAAAAGAAGTCGAGGTGCTCGACGCCAATGGCGCGCCCGCAGGCGAAAAAACTTTCGTTTTTTACAATCCACCCGTCGTGAATCGCGCGCTCGGCATTCGCCGCAGCTACATCAACGAGACCTCGCGTGTTGCACAGGAATTTTTGAGGCGCGACCTGCAAGCGATGGTCTTCGCGAATTCCCGCTTGCAGACGGAAATTCTCCTGACCTATCTACAACAAGCGAATCCTCAGCCTCCGGGCAAGCAGGATACGATTCGCGGCTATCGAGGCGGCTATTTGCCCAACGAGCGCCGCGAAATTGAGCGCGGTTTGCGCGACGGACAAATCCGCGGGGTCGTCACCACGAGTGCGCTGGAACTCGGGATCGACGTCGGCTCGCTCGACACCGTCGTGATGGCCGGTTACCCCGGCACGATTGCCGCGACGTGGCAGCGCGCTGGGCGCGCCGGACGCCGCAGCGGCAGTTCCTGTGCCGTAATGGTGGCTTCTTCTTCGCCTCTCGATCAATTTATTGTCCGGCACCCGGACTATTTTTTCGGCAACACGCCGGAGCATGCCTTCATCCAGCCGGACAATCTCGAAATTCTGATTAACCATCTGAAATGCGCCGCCTTCGAGCTGCCGATCGCACCCGGCGAACGCTTCGGCGATGTCGACGTACCCGACCTTTGCGCGCGTCTAGTGGAAGCTGGATTTTTGCATCTCGCCGGAGATCATTATCACTGGACCCATGAAGCATATCCCGCCGATACGATCAGCCTACGCTCCATCACCAGCGACAATTTCATCATCATCGATATCACCGGCGGCGCAAATGTGATCGGCGAGGTGGATTTTTCGAGCGCGCTGGTCTTCCTTCACGAGAAGGCAATCTACATCCACGGCGGCCAGCAATACCACGTCGAGCATCTCGATTTCAAAGAACGCAAAGCGTATGTAAAACAGGTGGACGTCGACTATTACACCGATGCCATCCGCTACATGCAGGTCCGCGTCCTGGAAGCGGCCGAAACAAAAACGGCGCATGGCGCT
>DASXMM010000449.1:0-3826 GCA_036495665.1 Candidatus Acidiferrum sp.
GCTGGCCTCTTCAGACGCGGCCTCGGGTGTAACGATTCCGATTCGGGCCGCCAACCAAGCCTAAACAGGAAGGTCACGAAGCTTTGGCGGCCTCCACAGCAGTTACCAACCAATATATTATAGATTAGCCGAGGACTTCGCGGCGGGCGCCTTATTCCGCTTCTCCGTTGGGATGAGAGCCGTAGTAAGCACCAGTTCCCGCGACGAGGCAGGTTGACACATCGTTACCGGGCGACTATCGTTCGAGATGAATTTCGCGAAAGGCTTTCAGCATGAAGATTTTGGTGATTGGCGGCGGAGGCCGCGAACACGCGCTAGTCTGGAAGCTAAAGCAGACCTCGCGCGTGGAAAAGATCTGGTGCGCTCCCGGTAACGGTGGAATTGCCGCGGATGCAGAGTGCGTAAACGTGGACGCAGGCGACGTCGCCGCCCTCGTGGCGCTGGCCGAAAAACTACGCCCGGATCTGGCCGTTGTTGGCCCAGAGTTGCCGCTGGTGAACGGAATCAGCGACGCGTTCGCGCACCGAAACTGGCTCGTTGTCGGCCCTTCCCGCCAGGCCGCGCAGCTTGAGGGAAGCAAGATTTTTTCGAAAGAGTTTCTTCTCCGCCACAACATTCCGACCGCAAAAATGTATGGCACTTACGACTCGCCGCAGGACGCGTACGCGGCACTCGTCAACGTCGAGTACCCGCTGGTCGTCAAGGCCGATGGATTGTGCGCCGGTAAAGGAGTCGTCTTGGCGGATAATCCCCAGACGGCCCGCCACTTCATCGAGTCCACAATGGAAAAAGAAGAATTGGGCCCTGGAGGCCGCCGGGTCCTGCTAGAGGAAACATTACAAGGCGATGAGCTGTCCTTCATCATCGTGACGGACGGCGAGCGCTACGCCCCCATGGTTCCGACCCGCGATCACAAGCGAGTCTATGATGGAAATCGCGGCCCGAACACAGGGGGCATGGGCGCTTATTCCTCAGACGAGCTGTTGCCTGCCAGCTTGCGAGACACGGTGATTTCGACGATTGTCGAACCTACTTTGAGCGGCTTAGCAAGCGACCGAATTCCCTATCGGGGCTTCCTATATATTGGCCTGATGCTAACAAAGGACGGCCCCAAGGTCCTGGAATTCAATTGCCGGCTAGGTGATCCAGAGGCGCAGGCGATTGTGGCCCGCATGGATTTTGACCTCGCAGAAGTGCTGGCCGATGTTGCCGCAACCCGGCTCGATCCCGCGAAATTGCACTGGAAGCGAGGCGCTAGCGCCTGTGTCGTCCTTACTTCCGGCGGTTACCCCAGAAAATTTGGGACCGGCAAGAAGATCGATGGACTAACCTCTTTTCAGAATAACACCGGTGTGCAGGTTTTCCACGCTGGCACGCGCCGCGACCGCGATTCCCTGGTCACTAGCGGTGGCCGCGTCCTAGGCGTCACAGCAGCCGGGGGTTCTCTCGGGGCAGCTCTGTCATCGGCCTATCAAGCTGCTGAAAAGATCCACTTCGACGGCATGCACTATCGCAAAGACATCGGCGCCGACGTCGACCGCGTGAAAGCCGCGGGGGACTAGCGCCATGCCTCGCGTGCTGCGACTTTTCCGAGCTCCGAAGCGCGGCTGGCCCATGGAGGAGCTGCAGGAGGTCGCGGCGTTGCGGGAACTAGGCTTCGAGGGTTGCGCCCACGGCCGTCCAGGTAGCCAGCGTCAGGTTCTGCTCATGGACCTCGAGACGCTCCATGCGCTAGAAATCGGTCCAGGCATGATCCGCGAGAACATTACAACGGAGGGTCTCAACGTCAATGGACTACTTCTGGGAGCATCCTTGCGGGTAGGCGAGGCGCTGCTCGAAGTGACGATGGCTTGTACGCCCTGCGGCCAAATTGAAGATCTTCGTCCGGGCCTGCGAAAAGCGATCCGCGGCCGCCGCGGGATGCTCTGCCGCATTGTCAAAGGCGGAATCATCCGTCAGGGCGACGCCATCGAAAAGCTGGCATAAGCCTTTAGTTTGGCTTGACCCTGCGATGCAATGTCGGCGCGTCCGGAGGCGCGTTCTTATCCTCTTTCGCCTTTTCGACCGGCTCGTCTGGCGGCACAACCCAATCGAACCCGCCGGTCTCGCCAATCGTCCCCAGAATAAACTTGGCCTTTTCGGAGATTAGAGGCACCACAGCACGCATAAAATCCGTGGCGTCTTCCGTTACGGCCTTGTTCGCCTGCCCGTGGTCAATGCTTTCCATTACTTTCAAGAACTTGGGATCGTGCTTCGACAAACTTTCGATGTCTGGATCGTTTCCCTCGATGAGTTGCTGCAATGTCGGCCCCGGAACCGTGTCTGGGTAGCGAACTTCGACCAGCGTTTTGGGCGCCTTCTTTTCGGGAGGGTATAGCTGCGTGAAACGAGGGCGAAGCAGGCGCGTCTGCCAATAGTCTCCGCGAGTGGCGATTTCTTCCTGATGGATGTGGTACTCGATCGTCCACACTTCCGGCCCATAGTCGTTTGGCGCGAAGCCGATCAGCACCACTTCGAAAAGCGCCTCGTCGGGTTTGAATTCGAGCTTGTGGTGGAGCTGCGACACAAGCGGGCGAAGTCTCTCGAGAAACGCTACGCCGATCACGTCCAAGTCTGGAGCGACTTCGTCGGGGTCGGCGGCATAGTGCGGGTTCTTGCCTGGGACGTGGGGAAAATCTCTGTCCATCCGCACCGGCTTCGGGTCAATGGTGAGGTGCCACTCCGAGGCACCCAGAAGGACGCCGATGTGGTCGCGGTCAATGCTCAGGACGCGGGGCGGGATCGAATTCGCTTCGACGGGTTGATCGATTGCCGCGAAAACAATTTTGTCGCGGGCCACGTGAATGATCACGCGCCCCCCTGCAAGATTCGCGACGACTTCATCAGCAATCTCGCGGTCCTGAGCCGATGTGATTTGCGCGGACACGAGGCACGCCACAAAGGCAAGGCACAACAAAACCAAGGGCTGCGACCTGTGCCGGGTTGTGGCAAGAAGTTTCATGGTCCTCGGAATTCCGGAAAATACGCGTCTACTTTCTTCAGATGCCATCGAGCAGCCTCGCAGCTTCTAAGGTTTCTCTGCTGGTACAGACGCGGCGGCCTCCTTGGCGTGAGCCAGCAGCCCGTCGAGAGCCGCTCGATCGTAGTAGCCACCATTGCGAACCACGGCCCAAACTCTGCGCGTGTTGCCAATATCTTCGACCGGATTCGCGCTTAGCAAGACCAAATCAGCCGCGTGGCCTGCTTCGACCGTGCCAAGGTCTTTCTCACGGCCAAGAAACCGTGCTGCGCCTTGGGTCGCGGCCTGTAAAGCCTCCATGGAAGTAAATCCTGCGCGCACCAGTTCCGCGAGTTCATGATGGAAGCTATCTCCGGGAATGACAAATGAATCCAGCGAATCGGAGCCAACAAGAAGCGGCACACCGGCGCGATGTAATTCGCCCGTCAGCTTCCAATCATTGGCCGCTTGGCGTGCCAACCACGCAGCACGCTCCTTCATGCTTTCGTCGGTGAAAGAATCGCGCCACTGCTTGGCCATCGCCGGCGGCACAAAGGCCAAAAGAGGGTCGTCGGTCTTCCATCTCTCGGGATGCGAGGTGATGTCCAGAGACGCGAGGGTCGGCGTGACCCAGGTGCCGTTTTTCTTGAGCGTTTGGATCAGCGCGGCAGCTTTCTCCGGACTGTACGTGGCGTCGGCCTCGTGCGCGATCTGCTCCCACGCCGCGGAGTCGCCGCTATTCTCGGCTTGGACAAGGCGAGGCCGCAGTCCGCTCTCTTTGGACGAAAAAGACAGCACAAAGGCACTGTAGAGAAAATGTTCAATGCT
>DASXMM010000450.1:0-5937 GCA_036495665.1 Candidatus Acidiferrum sp.
TCATGGATTTAGACGAAACCACAATCGGCCCGTAATTCTCTCCAAAGCTGGCCCCGCAATCAAGCAGCACGTACTTATCACGCAACGACGGATAAGCCGCAAAACTCACGGCCGTAACATCGTACGTTTCCGTAAGTGCCGCCTCATTAAGGGTTTGGATGTCGGCAAGCACGTGGGTGTACTTGTAGCCAGGCGTCGCGAGCTTGTGAGTTGCCAACGCATAAAACATAAACGCATCGTCAGAATCCGGAGAATGCGCCAGCTTGATCTCCACGGTCTCTTTTTCGGGTTTCGAGGCTGTTTGTGTACCGGACATGGGCTTATCCAGTTCCTTTCACCGGCCGGGCTCCGAAGGAGCCGCTTTCAAAATAGCCCGCGCCGTCCATCTGGTTCTCCGGAGAGAGTCTTCCCCCTCGGGGAGCTCTAGAGAGGAACGGTAAGGAGAGAACGTTTGCGACGCTGGGGCTTGCGTGGCGCGGTCGCCAAGCTTTTTTCCGCAAAACACAGCCTAGCACAACCGGAGTCCGCCCGACAAACTGTTAGTACCGAAAAAGCGCCCTACTCGTACTCGACGAGACCACCATGCGACGGGGGACGCCGCACGACGCGCCTCGCGAGTCGATCATTGAAACAGACCGCCCGCTATAATCGAAGCAGGGTTACAAAGCGGAAACCAAGCGCGCGGTGCCGTCGTCGAGGGAGCGAGGGGCTAGCGAGGCTCGATCGGAAACTACTCTAATGCGGGCGGAACGTCTTCCCTGTTTCCAGCAGCGTCTTCAATCGCGAAAGAATCCGCGGCCACCCATCCGCATTCTGAGCATACGCCGGATCGTCCTCCGCCCACTCATCGTTTGTCACCACAACCTTCACCGCCTCCGTCTCCGGAGTCAGCTCCACCTTCACTCTCGACATCACCGCCCCAGCACCCATGCCGAACTTGTACTCCAACAGCTTCGGCGCCTCCACCCGCAGCACCTCACCCGTCACATACCGCACCGGCTTGCCATCTTTACCCGGCCCCGACCAGGCCATTGCCCCGCCAGGCTTCAGGTCCAACTCAAAGTCCGCGCCCATGAAAATCTTCTGATTTGCCTCCTTCGAAACGAACCCATCCCACACCTTCTCCACGGGCGCCGCAATGTAAAACGTAAAAATCAGTGGTGCCTTCGCCATATCAATCCTCCAGCCCCTCCTCGCAGATCACGCAGCGTCTGCCCCTGACTCTAGCAAAACATCCAATCGAAAGACCAGCAGACCGTCGCGCTCCCCATCTTCGCGACAGCCTTATCGTCGCTAAGAGTGTCACTCGCACCTGCACCATTCTTCAAAACGCTCTAGACGAAACTGGGGACACTGTCCCCGGTCCCCATGAATCCCATTGACGCCATCTGGGAAACCGGGCCACAGACGGAATGTTCACGCCGCCTTTGTGAGAACCAGTCTCTTGGAAACTATCAGAGAAGGTCCCAGCTGTCCCCGCCCTTCCCTGGGTCTTGGGTGGCCCTGGGCCAATTCGACCGACTTGACAAGGGCAATGATATCGCCTATAGTATCATTCGGGGTCGGAGCTGTTCTGTGGAGGCGCGTATGAGGGTAAGATTGCGGAAGCGGGTGGGGAATGGAACTCGAAGATCGAGTCAGAAAGGCCATTCAGGAGATCGCCCAACATCGAAATAATGTTCGGTTGAGCGAAATTGAATGGGTGATGGAGAAGTTGGGACAGAGCTACAAAACGCGTCGGCGCGAGGCGCGACATGGTGTGCTTTTTGGCATCGAAACACATCGGTTCATGGCAAATAAACACAATCCGGGAAGCGCGCAGATCAAACGCTATTCGGTCGATGCGTTCATAGACGTCATGGAAGAATTAGGATTGTACGAAGAAAAAGAACCCAAAAATGAGTAACTTAAAAACATATCTTGACCTGCCGTACACGGTGCTCCTCCGTCGTGACAACGAAGGGGATTTTGTTGCGAAGATTGACGAACTGCCTGGTTGTGCAGCCCACGGGAAGACACGTGAGGAAGCGCTCGCCAACTTGGACGAGGCGAAAATTCTCTGGATTGAAGATTGTGTGGAAAATGGCGAATCCGTTCCGCCACCAGCCGAAGAAGAGGCGCTACCGAGCGGCAAATGGTTGCAACGCGTACCACGAAGGCTTCACCGGAAATTGCAAGTGCTCTCCCGAAAGGAAGGCGTAAGTTTCAACCAGTATGTAACCGCAATTCTGGCCGAGGCCGTGGGCGAGCGCCTGACGGTAAGAGCCGAGCAGCCAGGTTTACACCAGGATATGAATCCCTTCAATACTCTTAATGAATACTTTGTGAAGGGAAACTACGAACTGGTGCCGTGCGACTTTCAGTTTTCGAATGTTAGCGCCGTTGGGATGAAAAGTTCAGGCTCGGTGCTCCTCGCGAGTTTGGCCCATTTATCAGCCCAGCTTCCAGACAGGATTGAAGAAAAGATTAAATTGAAATCGAGAGCGACTAAGGATGAAAAAAAGCATACAGGTTTCGGACTACAGTAATTCGGACTACGAGCAATTCCTGAAGTCGGTTCGGCCGATTGCTTTGGGCTTGTTTGAAAGCTCATGCAAATTAGACCGAGATGCATACGGTCGACTGATGAGTCAGAAGAATCGGCCCGGCAGGCTTATATCCACTGAATACAAGCTTGCCGTAGTGGACAGCGGATATTTCGACGCCACGGGCAAATTCTCGCTTGCCGTAGCAGAGAGTCAAAAGGCAACGCCCGCCCTTGTGATCGAGGGCACCTATGAAGCGCATTTTCATTGCAAAGCTCCATCACAAAAAGAGATGGTCGATAGATTTGTGGCTTCGGAGCTCAGAATAATCATGTGGCCCTACTTTCGAGAATTGGTTTTTGATTTATGCGGCAAGATGTCAATTCCGCCGATAACAATTCCGCTTGTTACGAGCGTGGAAGATTAAAGAAAGGCAACCAGATGTTGAAAAGCACGGAACAGTCCACAACGCCCGATGCCATCGCTCCTGAGTCTGAAATCATCGACCTGCCGATGGAAGCGGAGGCCCCGCCAAAGGAGACGGAAGCGGCCGCCAGTTCGAAGGCTCAGACTGTCGCCTGGCCTCAGTTCGTCCGGAACGCAACCTCTCAAGAGATTAAGGAGAGGTTTGCGAAGGAAGCTGCGGAGATCATGAAGAAGTACGGGCTGGAACAGGCTTGCTGTTTGGCTCTATTGGAGCCAGTGGACTCAATCGACAGCTATGATCTCGACGCGGTCTTCGGTGCCCTGAACGAATTGAATCCAGGTCACGAAAAGGACGTCGTTCTCTTCCTACTAAGTACCGGCGGAGCTGGAGAGCCTGCGTACCAAATCAGCAAACTTTGTAAGTCTTTTGCAAAGCGGAGTTTTAAGGTCATAGTTCCGCGCTTTGCGAAGTCTGCGGCAACACTACTGGCAATTGGGGCGGATGAGATTCACATGGGGCCCTTGGGACAACTAGGGCCGATCGATCCGCAGATTGGTGGTCTGCCAGCCTTGGGCGTTAGTCGGGCGCTGATGACGATTGCTTCCGTCGCGGCTCAGTACCCGAAGAGCGCTGAGATGTTTGCTCGGTATCTGAGACTGGCGTTGACGGTCGAACAGATTGGTTATTGCGATCGTATTAGCGACTCGGCTATGCAGTACGCCGAGCGCCTGCTTTCCACTAAGCCGCGTTTGGTTTCACGGGCGGGCGTCATCGCGAAGGAGCTCGTCCACGAGTACAAGGACCACGCTTTCGTCATCGACCTAGACGAGGCGCAAAAGCACTTGGGCTCCGACTGGATCAAGACGGATACACTCGAGCTAAAAGCAGCCGAGGAACTCTACAAATTGCTTGAAGTTGCTAATCTGTTTTACGGGCTGGCCCATTCCAAGAGAATCCTGGTTGCCGGGGGCGTTTCTCTCGCGGAAAGCGTACTCATTTTCGAAAAGAAAACGTAAGGCCGGACGAATGGGACCAGACGGGAGGTTTCTGATATTCCGGCCCTCAGCTTGCCTCGATCATCGGGCCTCCCGCCTATCCGCTTCCTTTTCTTATATTTACGATTTATCTTGACAAGTAGGTAAATACATACTACAATTCCGTGTGAAGATTCGACACAACCCGCTCCTCCCGCCTCCGTCACAGAATCCCTCGCTTTCCGTCCTGGCGGCCACTATCCCCTTTAGAATCACATTCTTTGCAGACCCCCACCCTCTAACCCCCATGGAATCAAATTCTTACAAAAAACGGGGGAGGGGGGTTCTCCGACTCGTTCCATCTTCCCCGCTCCCTTCCCAACATGCAGGAATTGCTGCAACTCCATTACTTTCAAGCGCGTACGCACTCTTTCGTGCACAACGGGGGTGTGGGTACCCCCCAACTTTCAAAGCTCCAAACGTTCAGCCTTGCATCTCAGGTCGTTACCTCGTGCTTCGTCGGCGTACACGACCGAATCACTCCAACCCCTCTCGAATCATGCGCCTGCGCACTCTCGCCGTACACAACGGGGGTGGGGGTGGGGTCCGAACCTTCAGACTTTCAAACCTTCAAACCTTCCAACCTTCAAACCCTCCAACGACCCCTCTTCCTCTACAGAGCGGAGACCATGCGCGCGATGGCGTCGTCGAACGTGGTTTTGTTGTCGAGGTACGGTTGCCAGAAGCGAGTCAGCAGTTGCAGGTAGTCTTTCCACCCGCGCTCATACAGTCCTTCGCGGACCGCGTAGGGGATGTACGTGTCTCTCCGGCTTGGCGGTGGACGATTAACGTTGGGCTTGACGGCGTCTTCTCTATCGGGAACTTCGCTGTCGACCGGCGTCAAGATCGGCCGGATCACTTCGCCGGTCGTATAAAAAATCAGCGCGTGCCACAGGTCGCGCGGAATCGCTTTATCGCGCTGGTGGCATTCGCGAATGATCGCCGCCTGTACCGGTTCCGCAATGCCGTGCGAAGCTTCGTGAAACAGCACTTCAAACGCCGCGTCGTCCTGGTTGCGCGGATCGATGCTGGAAATGGTCACGCGAAGCGGGTCGAGCGTGGTGTACGCGCCGGCCGCATTGGCGTATGCGCAGACGTCAACGCGAATTTTTGCCTTGGGCCATTTGGTCTGGTAAATGTCCGCCAGCCGCTGCGAAATGCCAACGCCTTGCTCTTCGACGAGCGGCGCGACGCGAGCGACCCAGCGTCGGTTCGCGCGGTCCTGTTCGGGCCAAAGATGGGCGCGATAGACAGGCGCGGCCGACTCCAGCACCTGCGTCAGCTTCGGCGGAAGCCCGGCATCGCACGTTTTCTTGCGCGTGCCGGAGAGTTCATCGCAATCCTCAAAATCGCCAAGCTGATTTTTCAGCAGAATCAGGTCGGTGTTGAAGAGCAAGTCCTTGTTGGCCAAATTAGCAAAGTAGTAGGCGATGGAGCTATCCCACGCGAGCTTCTCAGCGGCCGTCAGAGCCGTCGCGGAATCTTTCATGGTTTTCAAAGTTATTTGCGGAGCCGGGCCGACCTTTTGAGCGGCCGGAGACGTGGCTCCGCGCTGCTTGGCCTCGTAGTAGAGCATGTGGTGCAGATTGACCCAGAAGCCGCTGTGAAATTCAAAGACGGGAAGTGGCCCATACGCAGAGCTGGATTGCTGCGCCATCACCGCCGCGGGAGCGACGAGAGCGATGGCCAGTAGCCGTAACACATTTCGAAAGTAAGCCGGGCGCATTTGGAATCGCACGATAGTATCGCCAACTCCCTTAGGGCACAAACTTGCGATTCTTTCTTTCCCCTAATTCGCAATAGCCGATGTAATATGCCCGCTCATTTTAACGGAAGACGACAGACCAGAGACGAGCGACGGGCGACGGGAGAAGCTGATGAAGAAACTTTTTGTGCTGGTGTGCCTTGCGACGGTGTTGTGCGTGCCGCGCGGATTGTTTGCGCAGCAGCA
>DASXMM010000451.1:0-1823 GCA_036495665.1 Candidatus Acidiferrum sp.
GCCTGTCCGAGCGACTGCTCGCATTCGCCAAAGCTCACGCTCAAAACGGGAGCAATGTTGTTGTCCACGATATATAAGGTCGAGAGGTCGATGCCGTCCGTCGAATTGGTGCTCGCGGAGACGACAAATTTAATCGTCGCCTTCGGCGCGACGGCGCCGGACCACTCCACGTCCAGATCGGCTTCCGTCTCTTCGGAACCGGTAAGGTTTCCGGGATCGGGGCCGTCGAGAATGATTTGCGGATCGTTCACCGGAAGCGCGAAAGCCAGCCGGAAAATTTCCACGTCGGAGAGATTGATATTGTTTCGAGCGGCGATGGCGACGCTTTGTCCGGTTCCGTCAATTCCCGCCTGATAGAGGGCTGCGGTGTTGTAGATTTTTGCGAAGTCGCCGGGCGCAAGATAGTGCGCCGCGCCCGCGGCGCCACTAAACGTAAACTCTGGCTGCCAGAGGCTGGTGTTGGCGACGCGAGTGGCCTTTCCCACTACGCGGATCGCCGGCTTCTTGCGAAAGTCATGCAGCGTATTAATCCCGGCCACTACGGGCGCGAGAGCTGCCGGAATTTGCGGATCGGATGCGTTGGCGTAGTGCTTTTCGCCGTTTGCAAAATAGGCGTGAATTGCAGTGTGAAAGGCTTCCTTGACCTGACCCGCGGTCCCGCTGAACTCAATGGTCATCGCGGCCTGCCCAATGCGATTGACGCGAAAACCGTGAGACGTAAGCCACGACGTAAGCGTCTGAAGATCCGCACTTGAGACGCCAAACCTCTCGCCGAATTGCGCAGGTGAAAGCCAGGAGTGGAAGTCCGGCGAGGATTTGTCTTGCTGCCGTGCCAGAAGGCTCTGCAGCGAGGACTCCGCCACAGCATCGCGCGTCAAAACCAGCACCATACGCTCCATCGGCAGATCGGGAGGAACTTCTCCGCGGTCGTTCGCGGGCATCGCGAGCGGATGGCGATTGCCGCGCAAAACCACCAAAGAAGACTCATCCACCGCGCCGATGCGGCTCGCGTTAAGCCGCGTGGTTTGTGCCCGCAGCTCATGGGGTGAACAAACGAGGAAAATCGCGGTGAGCATGGCTGTGACGCGCAGTTTCTTACGGAGTTTCATGAGGTCCCTAGCTTGGCCGGATGGCGGTTGGAACGCCCGTTTTTATAGCTGAAATCTCGTGCGCTGGAAAGCGCAAAGTATCAAGGAATTTTTACGATGCAAGCGCGAAGATGTGGGCCGGACTTCGCGGCTTGCTTTGTTCGTCGTGCCCCGGTTTCGTCGACTGGTGGTTGCGCTGGCTCCTTGCATTTATCTTGGTAGTTTGGTACATTGGTACCACATGGAGGCAACAACAATGGCGGATGAAAAGAAGCTCATGGTGGAACGCGTGCAAACCGGCGTGCGCATGGAAAAGCGAATCCTGAAAGTCCTCAAAGCCTTCGCGGAGTACCACGATATGACTCTTGGGGACCTGCTGGAAGGCATCGTTCTTCACGCCTTTGATGGTAAAGCCCCGTTTGGTACGGAGAGCCTCGCGCGGATCAGGGATTTGAAAAAATTCTACGCGCTCGATCTCGATTCCCGCGCGAGTCACCGCCTGATCGAATCGCGAGCGGCCCGCGCTCTAGAAAGGGGCAAACGCAAATGAAGACAAATCCGTTGAAGTCACCCATTCTTTTATTGCGCTGGACTCTGGGCATCGTCGTCCTGCTGGAGTCCATCGAGTTTGTTTTTTCCGCTTCCGCTGCGCGTTTCCTGGCCAAGACGGGATTGCCTTCCTCGGTCCAGCCGGTTTTGGGCGGCGCTGAAATCATTGCTGCGGTTTTATTCCTC
>DASXMM010000452.1:0-14291 GCA_036495665.1 Candidatus Acidiferrum sp.
AACGGCGTGCAAAACTATACGCTGATCTACGACCTTGGCCCGCCGAGAGGTGAAATCGTCACTGGATTTCCTTACCCCGGTCTCGGCGTGTATCCCCAGACGCTGCAATATCCCTATCCGCTCGCTGGCACGCAAAATTCCGCGGTCCGCGTGGGAGTGGTGCCCGTTGCGGGCGGCGACATTGTCTGGATGCAAACCGCAGGCGACCTGCACAATTTCTACATCCCCCAGATGGAATGGGCGGAAGCCCGCCACGTGCTGCTACAACACATGAATCGCTTGCAAAACAATATTGAGTTCCTGCTGGCCGATGCCGCCTCAGGCGCTTCCCGAACTGTCTTCGTCGACGAAAACCGCGCGTGGGTCGATGCCAATCAAAACGTTTCCTGGATCAATCGCGGCCGCGAATTCCTCATCCTCAGCGAACGAGACGGATGGCGGCATCTCTATCGCGTTGCGCGCGACACAGGCGCCGCCGAGCTAGTCACGCGCGGCAACTTTGACGTCGTCACCGTCGAACGCGTCAGCCCCGACGAGCTGTGGGTCTACTTCATCGCCTCCCCCGAAAATCCGACGCAGCGTTACCTCTACCGCGCGCGTTTGGACGGCACAACCGCCCCAGAGCGACTAACCCCGAACGCACCCGGCACCCATTCCTACACGATTTCGCCCAATGCCGATTGGGCCTTTCACAATTTTTCTTCGTTCAACAGCCCGCCGGTCTTTGAAGTAGTTCACTTCCCGGATCACCGCGTCGCGCGAAAAACAGTGGACAACTCCGCGCTCGCTGACCGCGTAAAGCCTCTCTCCGGCGGACCCGCGGAATTCGTGAAGGTCGACGCAGGCAACGGCCTGATGGTCGATGCATGGCTAATCAAGCCGCCTGATTTCGATCCCAACAAAAAATACGCGCTGATTGTCTATGTATATTCCGAACCCGCCGGCCAAACCACCGAAGACCGCTGGCAATCCGTCTTCCTTCGCGCGATGACCAGCGCAGGCTACGTGGTAGCCAGCTTCGACAACCAGGGTACTCCCGCTCCCCGCGGCCGCGAATGGCGCAAAGTCGTTTACGGCAACGTCGGCCCACTTTCGTCCCAACAGCAAGCAACCGCTCTGCAATCCCTCGAAAAAACGCATCCCTACATCGATCACAAGCGCGTCGGCGTCTGGGGCTGGAGCGGCGGCGGAACAGAAACACTCAATCTTATGTTCCGCTACCCCGAAATTTACAGCGTCGGCGTCTCTGTCGCCTCCGTCCCCGACCAGCGCCTCTACGACACCATCTATCAAGAACGCTACATGGGTTTGCCCCAGGACAGCCCAAGCGCCTACGAAAAAAGCTCCGCCATCAATTTTGCCGCTGGCTTGCGCGGAAACCTGCTCGTGATGCACGGCTCCGGCGACGACAACGTACACTTCCAGGGATTCGAACTGCTCGTCAACAAACTGATCTCGCTCGGGAAGCAATTTGACATGCGCGTTTACCCCGGCCGCACCCATGGCATCTTCGAAGGCCCCGGCACCACCGCCGACGTCTACACCAACATCCTCGGCTATTTCGAAACAAAATTACCACCTGGGCCACAGCCTGTTGCATCTGATTGACGAGGCACCCATAACTGGGTTCCTTGAGCGCATGCTCTGCTGAGCTGCACTTGTTTTTCTTATTGTCCGCCTGCAGCCGAGTCCACGACAAGACACGCCAGAGCACGGACGAACGGAGATGAATCACATGAAACTCTTACGCGATCTCTTGCGGGAGGCGCAACAAAACGGCCGTGCAATCGGCCACTTCAACATTTCTGACTTAGTCCTGCTAAAAGCAGTGTTCGGCGCCGCCAGGGAACTAAATGTTCCTGTTTTAGTTGGCTTGTCCGAGGGCGAGCGTGAATTCGTCGGAACTCGCCAGATCGTAGCTTTCGTCCGAAGTCTGCGCGCGGAATTCGATTACCCCATTTTTCTAAACGCCGATCACACTCACTCTCTCGCGAAGGGAATAGAAGCTGCCGAAGCTGGCTTTGACTCGATTGTTTTCGATCTGTCTGCCTTGCCTTTCGATGAAAATGTGAAGCAGACCAAGCAAGCCGTCGAAGCCCTGAAAGCCATCAATCCTTCCATGCTGGTCGAGGGAGAAATCGGTGACATCGGCAGCGGCTCCGAAATCCACGAAACGTCCCCCGACCTGACGAAGGGCCTTTCCACTCCCGCGGAAGCGAAACAGTTCGTACAAAGCACCGGTGTGGACATCCTGGCTCCCGCCGTAGGCAATATGCACGGCATGCTCCGCAGCATGGTCGACGGAGAAACAAAGAAGCACCTGCACATCGACAGGATCGCCGCCATCAAGCAAGCGGCAGGCGTCTTCCTCACCCTCCACGGCGGCTCTGGAACCGCGGATGAAGATCTCCGCCACGCCATCGCTGCAGGAATCAACATCGTCCACATCAACACCGAACTTCGCGTTGCGTGGAGACACGGCTTGGAAGAGGGCTTAGCCAAGCATCCAGACGAAGTCGTGCCCTACAAGATACTGCCAACCGCAGTTGACGCGGTAAAACACGTAGTCGCGGATCGCCTGAGCCTCTTCAACGACAAACGCACCTTAGCCCAGGGCATCTAGCGCCATTCCGTGGCATCGCCAGCGCTACTCTTGATTCGTGGCCGTCGTCCTCAGGTAACCCTGATTAAGACACTCACAATCCGCCATTACCCTTTTAGCCCCACCCCCCGCCTCCCCGCGCATCCACACGCTAAACTATTTGCAGTCATTTACTCGGAGTGTTCATGCGGAGAAAGACTTCCGCCGCCCTGTTCGTCGTTATCCTGGTCATTCTGGCCCTCGGTGGGTTTGCCGCTCAGGCAAAGACTACCGAGACGCCTACGCTTTCGCTCCCGCGCAGGCCTCACTACGTATTTCAGCGCGTCGGCGAAAACTTCGGCCTCGGCTCCATCACTCCCTCCTGCATCTTGCAGGACCAGGATGGCTTCATTTGGATCGGCACTCCCGACGGCCTGCTGCGCTTCGACGGCACGCACATCCTGCGCTTCGGGCTCGAGCAGGGCCTCCCCAGCACCAATGTTGGCCAACTCGTTCTGGCTCCCACGGGACGAATCTGGATTGTCACGTCCCGCGGCATCGCCTACATCGAGGCCGGCGCACTCCACCGACTGCAACTCGCCAACATCTATAGCTCCTTCCGAAACTCGTCGGCCCTCGCTCTCGACTCCTGGGGGAAAGTCTATCTAGCCACCGAAGCCGGCCTGCTCCGTGTCGATCCGGATCGTCCTAACGATCTCCGCATCTGGTCGCTTTCCGATGGCCTTCCCAGCCTGGAAGTTGAGTCCGTCAACATCACCTCCGAAGGCCGCATCTGGCTCGCTTCCGGGCACCGCGTTGGCTGGCTCGATTCGCAGGATCATGTTCACATGTTCCCTCCACAAAGTGGCCTGCCACACGAGAAAGTCGTCAGCATTCTCCAGGACTTCGAGAAAATTCTCTGGGTTCGCACCGCCGGCCACCTCTATCGACTCAACCCGGGAGCGACGCGCTTCGTCGCTGAACTTCCCGATCTGCCCCCCACCAATGACTATGGTTCGCCCGCCTTGGACCGTTCCGGCAACCTCATGATCCCCACCGTCGCGGGCCTCTACCGCCGCATCTCCGGCCAGTGGGAGGTAATCGACCAGAGCCGGGGGATGACCGTCAACGCCACTTTCGCTATCACCGAAGACCGCGAGGGCGCCTATTGGATCGGCCTCGGCGGCGCGGGCATCCAGCGATGGATCGGCCGCAAAACCTGGTCCAGTTGGACGCAAGCCGAAGGCCTTCCTGACAATGTTGTCTGGAGTGAATTGCGCGACAAACGCAAACGTCTCTGGGTCGGCACCAACAATGGTGTCGCCATGTGGGATCCCAACGCAAATCGCTGGCGGATCTGGAAGTCGAAGGATGGCCTGAACGGCTCGATGGCCCGCGAAATGGTTCTCGCTCCCGATGGCGCCGTGTGGGTCCTCTGCTATCCCGGCGGACTGACGCGCTTTGATCCCCAGTCTCTAACGCCTGAAAGGATCGCCACTCCCGAACCGAATCCCACCGGTATGCATCCTGGTCCCGACGGCCTCCTCTGGATCGCCAGCGCCCAGTACCTCAAAGCAGCCCGCTTCACGCAACGGCCATTTCGGTTTGCGGATGTCCCGCTGCCACCCGAAATCCACCAAGGCATTAGCCGCCTCTCCTCCAGCCCTGACGGCGTTCTCTGGGCCGTCGGCAGGAGCGGCCTTTCGCGCTTCGACGGCAAACAATGGCGCCACTTCACAACGGCGGACGGTCTGCGGCAAGCCGAAGTCGTCGAGGCCGCCGCTGTCAGCCGCGATGAAGTCTGGTTTCGTTATTTCGACGCGGTTGGCTTAAGCCGTCTTCTTCTCGTCGATGGAAAACCGCAAGTCACTCACTTTGGCTTGGCCGATGGTCTTCCTTCTCTCGACGTTTACATGCTCGGTGCCGATCACGAGGGCAACGTCTGGGCTGGCGGCGCTTATGGCCTGACCGAGTTTTTCCGCAATGGCCACACACTTCGCTACACCCGCGCCGATGGCCTCATCTGGAATGATCTTAGCGAACGAGGCTTCTTCGCTGAAGAAGACGGCACGCTGCTTTTCGGCACCAGCGGCGGCCTCGCGCGTTATGACCCCATCTCGGCCGACGAACGCCTCGAGCTTCCTCCAAGTGTCGTCATTACTTCCGCGCAACTCGGCGCGCGCGAGCGCGTCGCCGAACGCAATCCGCAAGCGCCGCGCAGCGATAATACCTTTCGCGTGGACTTCGCCGCTCTTACCTATCGCGACCCGGAGAATGTCCGCTGCTCCTACCGCCTCGCCGGACTCGAGTCCGACACCAATGAAACAAGCGAGCGTGAAGCTCGCTACCCCGCTCTTCCTCCCGGCGACTATACTTTCACGGTTTCTTGCCGATCCGCGCGCGGCACTCTCAGCTTCCCAGCGCAATTTTCTTTCACCGTGATTCCCGCATGGTGGCAACAATGGTATTCGCGGGGCTTTTTTGCGCTTCTCGGCCTCTTCGCTCTCTATCTTCTCGTCAGCTACCGCACTCGCAAGCTGAAAAATGAGCGCGCGCGCCTTGAGGAAGCCGTCGCCGAACGCAGTGAAGCCCTTGCCCAGGCCAACAAAGAACTCGAGGAAATGTCCCTCACCGATCCCCTCACAGCCGCGCGCAACCGCCGTTTTTTCCAGGCCACCATTCAGAGCGACGTCAGCCAGGCCGTCCGCGCTTACTCCTCTCCCGATCCCGCGCGCAGCCGCCGCAATCGTGACATCATTTTCTATCTCATCGACGCCGACCACTTCAAAGAAATCAACGACCGTTTCGGCCACGACGCCGGCGATCAAATGCTCATCGACCTCACTGCTCGGATCAGCTCGGCCATCCGCTATTCCGATGTTCTGGTCCGCTGGGGCGGCGAAGAATTCCTCGTCGTCTCCCGCTTCTGCGAACGCAAAGAAGCCGCCACCCTCGCTGCTCGCGTCCTTTCCGCCGTCGCCGGCGAACCTTTCAAAGTCAAAGGTGCTGGCCTTTCTCTGCATCGCACCGTCTCCATAGGATGGGCCGCGTTCCCCTGGAACATGGCTTCCCCCGTCGACGTGAACTACGAAGAAGTCCTCGCGCTCGCCGACCGTGCCCTCTACAAAGCCAAAAACGCCGGTCGCAACCAAGCCATTGGTGCTCTGCCTCCCGAAACCGCCGCCGAACCCCACACTGCCGTCCCGGACGGCGACACTGAAGCTCGTGTCTCCGAAATCGCCGCTACCGCCAACTACATAACCACCTACGGCGTCGAAACCACCTCCATCACCTAACCGTATATGACGAAACCTTGTGAGGCCGCGGCATTTTTATCCTGAGCTTCGAGGGGCTGCGCCTCAGCTTGGCAAGACCACACCTCGCCAAGATGCCTTTTTCGTCCTCACCCACCAGCTTTCAGCGTCACCCCCGCGAACGATTCCCGCCGCTCATCCCCCGCGGCGCCGCGAGACCTCGAATTCGCGATAAACTCAGCACCGTGCCCACCACGCTCGAAGACCTGGTCTTCCGTAATGGCTCAATCGAAATTCATGCGGTCGCCTCCGGACCTCCCGACGCCCCCCTCGCAATCCTCCTCCACGGCTTCCCGGAATTCTGGTATTCCTGGCACAGACAAATCGCCCCTCTCGCCGACGCTGGACTCCGCGTCATCATCCCCGATCAGCGCGGCTACAACACCAGCAGCAAACCCCGCGGTGCCGCCAACTACTCGATGCCCCATCTGGTTTCCGACGTCCTCGCCATCGCCGATCAACTCAACGCTGAAAAATTCTTCCTCGCTGGCCACGACTGGGGCGCCGCTGTCGCCTGGATCACCGCCCTCCTCCACCCGCAACGCGTCGCCAAACTCGCCATCCTCAACGTCCCGCATCCCAGCGTCATGGTCCGTTACCTCAGATCCAACCTGCGGCAAATCCGGCGAAGTTGGTACATGTTTCTTCTCCAACTCCCCATGCTCCCGGAAGCGGTCTTCTCCGTATTCAACTTTCGTTTCGGCGTGAGGGCTCTCGTCGACTCCAGCCGCCCCGGCACTTTCTCCCCCGACGATCTCGCTCAATATCGCGCCGCCTGGTCGCAACCCGGAGCCCTCACAGCCTCGATGAATTGGTATCGCGCCGCATTTCGCCACAGCAGAAAATTCCCCGACTCCAAGGTCCACGTCCCCACACGCATCCTCTGGGGCGAACGCGACGCTTTCCTCCTCTCCTCCATGGCCCACGATAGCCTCCGCTACTGCGACTCCGGCGAACTCTACACCTTCGCCAACGCCTCCCACTGGCTCCAGCACGAAGAGCCCAACCGCGTCTCCCAACTCCTTATCGATTTCTTCCGCCTCTAGAATGTTTTTCGCGCAAAATCCCTATACAGCCGAGGGACTCGCCCCTCCCACTCTGCACGCTGCAAGCCGTCGCTTTCGTCCAACCATTAGCCAACCAAACGAATCGCGTAGGACTCAAAAGTGGTACGATTTCCGCCCATGAGATCCCCCATGAAATCGGCCAGTACAAAAGCCCTTCTCCTGACGACAGCGTTCGCGCTAGTCGCAACGCTCCTCAGCATCTCCCCATTTCTCTCGCCCAAGTTCGCCGCGAGCAACGTTCTCGCCCCCGACTCTCAATCCCCCACGACGCCATCCCCCGATCCCGCCCAAGCCGCCCGCATCTCCCGCATCGAATCCGGCCTGCTACCCGCCGTCATCATTAAAGGCCAGCCTCCCCAATTCATGACCGTCGCCGACCGCATGGCCCACTACAAAGTCCCCGGCGTCAGCGTCGCCTTCTTTGACCACGGCCAAATCCTCTGGACTCGCGCCTATGGCCTCGCCGACGTCGCCGCCAAAAAGCCCGTCAGCTCCGACACGCTTTTCCAAGCCGCCTCCATCAGCAAACCCGTCGCCGCCCTAGCCGCCCTCCACCTCGTCCAAGAGGGCAAGCTCACCCTCGACGAAGACGTCAACATCAAGCTCAAGACCTGGAAAGTCCCCGACAACGCCTTCACCGCAAAAGAAAGAGTCACCGTCCGCCGCATCCTCAGCCACAGCGCAGGTCTCACCGTCCACGGTTTCCCCGGCTACGCCTCCGACGAACCCATCCCCACTGCTGTGCAAATCCTCAACGGCGAAAAACCCGCCAACACCGACCACATCCGCGTCGACATCGTCCCCGGCACTCTCTGGCGCTACTCCGGCGGCGGCTACGTTGTTCTGCAGACGCTCCTCTCCGACGTCACCGGTAAACCCTTTCCGCAAATCATGAGCGAACTCGTCCTCCGCCCCGCCGGGATGACCCACAGCACTTACGAGCAGCCCCTCCCCAAAAATCGCGTGCCCGAATCTGCCACTCCCTATCGCGCGAACGGCGACCCCGTCAAAGGTGGCGCGCACACCTATCCCGAAATGGCCCCCGCAGGCCTCTGGACGACTCCTTCCGACCTAGCTCGGGTAGCAATGGAAGTGCAAAGCGAGTACGCCGGAAAATCCACCAAAATTCTCTCGCAAGATATGGCGCGCCAGATGCTCACCAAACAAATCGGCACTTGGGGCCTCGGCTTCAGCCTCGATTCCACCGACGGCAAAATCAGCTTCAGCCACGGCGGCGCCAACGAAGGTTTCCGCTGCAATCTCCACGCCTACACCGACTCCGGCCAGGGCCTCGCCGTCATGACCAACTCCGACAGCGGCGGCGAACTCACCGAAGAAATCTTCCGCTCCGTAGCCAAAGAATATAGCTGGCCCGATTACAAACCCGTCGAGCATACCCTCATCAAAATCAATCCCGCCACCTTCGCCACCTATCCCGGCACCTACGAAATCCCCGGCATCGGCAAATTAACAATCTCCATGACGCCCACCGGCCTCCAGGTCCAAGCCGAACCCTTCGGCCCCGATCCGCAAGGCCTCCTCCCCGAATCCCCCACCAATTTCTTCGTCCTCTCCGGCGACATCACCTTCACCTTTCAAAAAGACCCCCAAGGCGTCATAACCGGTCTAACCCTCCGCGCCGGCCCCCAAACCTTCGAAGCCAAAAAAATCTCCTAACCCGCGACTCTCAATCCCGCGGGGTCCCTAGCAAAATAAAAAAGGGCGCGGAGGCTTCCGACCTCCGCGCCCGGAAATGGTCCTGTCCGTCAATCTGCCGCAACGAACAGGACGATTGTTCAATTTCCTTACGGCTTGCTCGGGATCACGCCAGCCGCAAACAGGTCTGACAGATCGGTCGCGTTGACGGCATCACCCAGAAATGGCGAGCTCCCGCCGGTTGCCTTCACATGAAAGACTTCCTGCCAGGTACGCAGATCGGACGAGTGCGTAAAATTGACCGAGCTGGCGTAAGGCAGGCCGTTCACGTTGGGGTGTGCAAGACGCGAGATGACGATCTCGCCGACGGTGTGCGCGAAATCGTCGGGATTTTCCCCGTTCACCGACTCACTTTCGTCCCACCACAGAACGATCACGCCGCCCTCTCTATATGCCTTCGACGCCATAATCATGGGAACCAGCCGGCTCAAGGTATTGTCGCCGGACTTGATGTTGGCCGCGTCTCCGGTCAGCCCGGCAAATCCGCCGGTTAACCCGCTGTGCATATCGTTGAACTGATCTGGCGTGATCCAGTTGTACTCCGCCACGCTGTCATTCGCCAAATCGAATTGCAGCTGCTGCAAAGGGGAGTAGTTCTGCGAGAGCGGATTGCTCGGGGTGGTGTTGTCGCCGCCGCTGGTGTCCGGGAAAAAGGGCATCCCTTGGTGCTTCACCGCGTAGTTGTACTGCAGCGTGTCGTTGTACACATTCAGCAAGCTGCCAGGGGCAAACAGTCCCGAAAGACTCGACAACGGTACCGTCCATTCATCCTGCGGCAACGGAAGGTTGATCAGCTGTCCGGCTGCGTTTTTCTGCAGGTCAATGTCCTCCTGGTACGACTTCCAGCTCCTCCCGGCGGCTGCTGGGTCCCCGAAGGCAGCTCGGTACCGCCAGGGCTCGCGAACGGATCATTGTCATTGAACACGCCAAAATTGCTGCCGGCTTCCGCCCACAGATAGTTCGGTTCGGAAGGATGAATATGACCATTGTTTCCGCTCGGCGTAGCCAAGGCGTTGTGGTACGCCGTGGCGTACGAAACGTGCTCGCTGATATTCACCAGCCGGCCATCGATGAACGCAACCGCCGTTCCATTCACCAGGCTGTTGATAAACGGAGCCGCGGGATTTTGAAACACCTGCTGGATGGACCCTGGAGAAGTGGCTGCCGGCTGAGTCCAGTTGTGATTCTCCATCGCAATGACGAATACGTGCTTCACTTCCTTATTGTCCCCTTCCTGTCCTCTCGCGCTGGCTCCGCAGACCGCAGCCGCAAGTGCCATCCCACCCAGAATACGGGCATATCTCTGCTTCGACATTAAATCCTCCAGGTCTATGAATTGCGTCGTATGTCGGATCGCGCGTTTCAGGCCCCATTTCCCCAAGACACGGAACAACACACCGCGTCTAATCTGATAGCAGTCCCACCTTGCGGAACGATTATTGGAGTATTAAGTCTAGAAGACTTTCATAAAGAACTTCTTACTTGGCCTGCATCATCTGGTCCGAGGAGCCATAAACCGCTGAAAATAAAAAGTTTACTGGCCTAAGTCGTGCCCCACGACGGACCGTATAAGTAGGTAAGTCGCGTGCCTTCCACGGCTTACCGGCGCGCTCCGCTTGTCCACGGCGATCCCGCCCACAAACAAGCCTTATCAACGCCCATTTATGAAATCCAACCGCCCTAGCGAACAGCCTCACGCGGTTGCCCGGGGTCCAGCCGCGGGTCCGGCAGCCTTCGGTTTGAGGCTGCTGGTTTTAACCTGTGCGAATCTCCCAACTTTCAACTTCTGAACCTCCGACTTTCCTAGACTCGATGGACTTTTTTGCTCCCGCGAAAACCGAGCTTCGGCTGGAACTTCCTTGGCCCCAGAGGGGAATTTACCAAAGCGCGGCATCTGCACCCGCAGTGTGCGAAGCGCGACGACATGGAATAAAAACGCGGCGAGAGTGGTAATGAAACTTCGGGAGCTTGCGAAAGCATCTCCCGGAAGTGCGCGTGCATCGGAGGGGTAGGGCATCGGGTGGCTGCCGAAGAACCTGCTTTGATGAGGTTCGTGGGGAACGCTCTACAATCTTTGTGATAACCTTGGACCGTTCAGCAGCAAATCGTTCTCGGTCTGCCTTCCCACCAGCCAGCAGTGTACATAGTTTCTCGCACGATTCTCGCGCGAGATGACCGGCACCTTCAGATCGCGAACATGGTAACCGAGTGATTCAAGTTCCTGAGCATGGACAAACTATGAGACCCCAAGCAATAGCGTTGCGCACTTCACTCTTTCTCATTGGTGTACTGATGGTGCATCCGGGATTTCCTGCGGTAGCACAAACGAAGGCGAACACCACGGCGGCCGTTCAGGCTGCCCCTGTTCCCGCGCGCATCACCCAAGCCATTGACGAGACGCAACGGGTGACCCTGAAGGGCAACGTCCATCCGCTCGTGCGATCAGCCTTTGATCAAGGCGCGGTGGCCGATTCGTTGCCCATGAATCGGATCCTACTGGTTCTTAGGCGGAGCATGGAGCAGGGGTCCGCACTGATGCAGTTGATGGTCGACCAACAAAACACGAACTCCCCCAACTACCACAAATGGCTTACGCCGGAACAGTTCGGGGCGCAGTTCGGGCCATCCGACGCGGACATCCAAACGGTCACTTCATGGTTGCAGTCACATGGCTTTCAAGTCGCCAAAGTCAGTAAAGGAAAACTTGCTATTGAATTTTCCGGCACGGCAGCGCAGGTGAAGGCAGCGTTCCACACTGAGATTCACCGGTTCCTGCTGAATGGCGAAATACACTTGGCTAACGCGAGCGACCCGCAAATTCCCTTGGCGTTGGCTCCTGTCGTGCATGGCCTCGCACCCTTGAACAATTTTAGGCCGAAACCGCAGCATCGTGTCGCAGGTGAATTCGCGAAAACGATGGGCAGCAGCCAGGCCGAACCGGTCAATCCAGAGCTTACGATACCCGGTCCTCCTCCTTTATACCCGCTGGGACCGACGGACTTCGCAACGATTTACAACGTCCTGCCTCTATGGAACCTTGCGACGCCCATTGATGGCACCGGCCAAAGTATCGCAGTTATTGGAGTATCGAACATCAACCTTCAAGATGTGCAGGATTTCCGGACGGAGTTTGGCCTGCCGACGGCCGCAGCCGCAAACACCCCAATCGTCGTGATCGATGGCGCCGACCCAGGGATTATCAACGACGGCTCGGAAACTGAAGCGCTCCTGGATACAGAATGGTCCGGCGCCGTCGCCAAAGGTGCGCAGATTCATTTGGTGACCGCTGCCGACACAGACATTGCATCCGGCCTTTTGCTGGCGATCTTCAACGTCATCGACAACAACTCCGACCCGGTCATGAGTCTTAGTTTTGGCGACTGTGAAGCAAATGAAGGGTCAAACAATCTCAATCTTTGGGAGCCCCTGTGGGAGCAAGCCGCAGCACAGGGGATCACCGTCACAGTTTCAACGGGGGACAACGGGTCGGCCGGATGCGACAATGACATGGCTGCTGCGCCGAATCCCGCACAGTTTGGACTCGCAGTAAGCGGCTTCGCATCTACACCCTTCAACGTCGCTGTCGGTGGAACCGACTTCAATGACGCTGGCACACAATCGACCTATTTCAATTCGACCAATGCCGCCGGTACGCTCGCCTCTGCGATAGGGTACATTCCAGAAAGCACTTGGAACGATTCGTGCACCAACGCTGCCTTTGGAACTAACCCAGAAACGAACTGCAATAGCACTGCCGCTGCTAATGCGGCGGCGGTGGTCACCGTGGGAGGCAGCGGCGGCGCAAGCAATTGTGCAACGCAGAATGCGTCGAATGGATGCGCAGCGGGATATCCGAAGCCCGCGTATCAGTCGTTTACTGGCTTGACAGGTATGCCTGCGGATGGTACGCGGGATCTTCCTGACGTATCTCTCTTTGCGAGCGATGGGTTTAATAAGAGTGCTTATGTTGTCTGCGAAGCGGATGCCGTTTCGTCTCCTTCTTGTTCAGGGAACACATTCAATTTTCTGGCGGTTGGTGGGACTTCAGCACCGACGCCCAGCTTTGCGGGAATCATGGCGCTGGTCAACCAGTCCGAGGTAGCCGCTGGCCGCAGCGGACGACAGGGCAATGCAAATTTCGTGCTTTACAAGTTGGCGCAGATGCAAGATTCGGCGGCGACCGCCTGCAATTCGGTGGCGACTCCGCTGCCCGCAGCCGCTTGCACCTTCAACGACATCACCGCAGGCACGATTGCGATGCCCTGCGCAAAGGGCAGCTTGAACTGCAACCCAACGACCGGGTCAGACACTGTCGGCGTGCTGAGCGGTTTCAGCGCGACCGCGGGGTATGACCTGGCAACCGGGTTGGGCTCCGTTAATGCCCAGAATCTGGTGGATAATTGGGGTAAAGGTGTAAGCGCCTTCACGCCGACTAGCGTGAGTCTAACTTTGAGCCCGACGACAGGAATTACTGCCGGGCAAAGCGTGAACGTGAGCATAAAGGTTACGCCGTCAGGTGCGACTGGTGATGCGGCGTTGGTTTCCAACGCTGCGACCGGAGAGGGGGTCGACGGGTTTACTCTCGTTTCTGGCGGCACTGTTAGTAGCACGACGACCCAACTAACGGGAGGCACCTACCAAGTCACGGCTCGTTACGGGGGAGATGGCACGTTCGCGCCAAGCGTCTCAAGCCCAATTACGGTCACGGTTGGGAAGGCTGGCAGCACGACAACGGGCAGTGTACTTGTTTCGCTGGGCGGCGGAAACTTTGCTAGTTTCACCAGTGGAACCGCGCCAGTGACGCTCTTTCTGCAATCCTCGATCAGCCCAACCGTCGTGGCAAACCAGTCTCCGCTCACGCCAACTGGTACGGTGAATTTCGTAGACACGGTCACCGTCAATGGCGTCACGAGTGCGCCGGCAACGGTTGCCAGCAATGTGCTGATTAACCAGGCCGCAGAGGCATTCACGGCATCTGGGATTTCGACCTTCGGGCCGGGAAGTCATTCCATTGTGGCAAATTATAGCGGCGATCCGAGCTTCACCCCGAGCAGTTCGCCCGCGGCCATTTTCACTATCACCGGTGGAACCGCATCTGGAAATTTCACGGTGGCCGAGACCGCCGTGACGCTAAGCTCCGCGACCGGCGCAGGCGTGATGTCGACGGTGACCGTGACGTCGCCGAGCGGCGGATTTGCCGGCCCGGTGGCGGTAATGCCATCTACCTCGACTCCGGGCGTCACATGCACGCCGTCTCCGTTGAACATCAATGCGACCGCCGCGTCGGCCGTCACCGGACAATTGACGTGTTCCGTGCTGGCGACGTCATCGACTTTGACGGCCGCTAATGCCCCGCAGAGCCTGATGCTGGAAGCGAAGACGAACACTCCCCCAGCGCGCGGTAATGGTTGGTGGACGCTAAGCGCAGGAACCGGATTTGCGGCTCTGTTCCTGCTCTTCATTCCCGGCGGTCGGAAACGCTACCGCGCAGCGCTCGGATTGGGTCTGGTGTGCGTTCTTAGCTTCACGCTGGGATGCGGCGGAGGCGGATCAACTACCCCGCCGCCAACGCTGACAACCACGGTTACGCATTTGACCGCGAATAGTGGCAAG
>DASXMM010000453.1:0-8963 GCA_036495665.1 Candidatus Acidiferrum sp.
GGCTGTGGGTCATTGCGATCAACGAAGACAACATCTACGACCGGATGATCGCGAAACTGCCGGATGCGCAACTGAAAGCACTGGACAAGCGTTACGGCCCGTTGACGCTGGAACCGCGTAAGATCAAATTCATCGATCGCATCGTTGCCGACAGCCGAGACGTAGCTCTCAACCACACAGCCGGACTGTCTTTGCCACAACAGGTTATGATGAGCCTCTTCTCTCTCTCGGAGATGATGGATGGAGCCAAGCAGTACCAGAAGGCTTGCATGGAAATCGTGCACCGGCGCGCCCTCTCGTTGCTGGAGGGACTAGGTGTCGAGCTCCCACCGAATCCTTTGTACGACTGTTACTACGGCTTGGTGGATTTCGAGTTCTTTGCGCGTAAGAACATTGGTCCGGAAGCCGTAGACTACCTCAAGAAGAACGTACACCCACTGGATCTCGCTTTCCGTCTCGCCGAGGATCATGGAATTGTGCTGCTGAACGGCGGCGGCTTCGAGGCACCAGATTGGTCACTTCGCGTCTCCCTGGCCAACCTTTCCGATGAAGTCTATGAGGAAATCGGTCGCGGCGTCCGGTCTATCGCGCGCGGTTATCGGCATGCGTTCGAGGCTTCGAAGGGCGCTGAAAAATCCAAAGGGGCCGCCGCTCGATAGCTGGTCATAGTCCTCTGAGGTGAGCCGAGGGCGAGCGGAAACTTAGGACTCTCGCAAGCGAACTCCTGCTTAACGCGTTGGCGGATTGGTGTGGATAGAGCTATGCACTGGCTCGGCAATCTTTTCACAAAGTACCCCGAGATGGGTGTCTACTTGGCGGTGGGCATCGGATATGTGATCGGGCGCTTTAAGTTCCGCGGGGTTGGTCTCGGAGTCGTCACGGGTTCCTTATTGGGTGGAATCCTCATCGGGAACTTTCTCCACGTGCCTGTGTCAGACCAGGCGAAAGCAATCCTGTTTCTCTTGTTCCTTTTTGGAATTGGGTACTCCGTAGGACCAGGGTTCTTTCAAAACCTAAAGGGAGATGGCTGGCGGTGGCTTCTGCTCGGGGTATTTGTCCCATTGGTCGGTCTTCTTGTAGCTTACGCGGTCGCTCGTTTCTTAAAACTTGATCCCGGGTATTCGGCGGGCCTGCTGTCCGGTTCTTTGACGGAATCGCCCGCCATCGGGACTGCTAGTGAGGCCATTGGAGCCCTATCGATTCCCGATGAACAAAAGGCCCAGTGGATAGCCCACATCGCAGTAGCGGATGCGATTTGCTACATCTTCGGGACTTTGGGAGTGATCTTATGCTGCGGCACCCTCGGACCAAAGCTCCTGGGCGTTGATCTCCGGGCCGAGTCGAAGGCTTTGGAAGAAAAGTTGGGCATAGAACACTCCAGGCCCGGAGTTCACTCGGGCTGGCACCCTATTGGCGTTCGTGCGTACACGATTCCTGCCGGTGGGCCGGCGGTTGGAAAAACCCTTGCGGAAGCCGAGAGAGCGGTACAAACCAATCGACTTTTCGTGGAGCGCATTCGACGGGCGGGAGAGATCTTTAGGCCTTCGAGTACTACTGTGTTTGAGGCAGGAGACACAGTCGCCGTGCTTGGCCGCACAGAAGTCTTAGTAAGCGTGTTTGGGGCCAGATCGAGTGAAGTTGCAGATCCAGAATTGCTGGATATCCCGATGGCATCATTCGATCTTTATGTCACGTCCAAAACGATCGCCGGTAGAACGCTCCAGGCAATCGCGAGCGACGTTCCAGAGACCCGTGCAGTGCTGCTGCGGGGCATTACACGGGCTGAGCAAGACCTCCCGTTCGGCAAACAAACTGTCGTCATGCGTGGCGACACTCTCCATGTGACCGGTTCGGAAGCTGCCGTCCGAAATTTGGCGCCTATCGTCGGCAGAGTGATACAACCAGCCCAGGAGACCGACTTGGCAGTCCTCGGTATAGCTGTCTTCCTGGGCATTCTGGTTGGAGCAGTCACTACCATTCCTCTGGGTCATCTAAGGATCACGTTGGGCACAAGCGTGGGCACTCTGCTCGCCGGTTTAGTCGTTGGCTGGCTGAGGTCTGTGAAGCCATGGTTCGGCGGAATGCCGGATGCCTCGATAAACTTTATGAAATCGATCGGCCTAGCCGCATTTGTCGCGATGGTAGGCTTGAAGGCAGGGCCACTTTTTATAGGTGCACTGAGGGAATACGGGCTGGTACTTTTTTTGGGCGGCGCCGTCGTGACTCTCCTGCCTCTCATCGCCGGAATATTTTTTGGCCGGTACGTTTTGCGGGTCAACCCGGTGCTGTTGCTTGGAGGAATCGCGGGAGCACAAACCATGATTGCCGGTGTGGCTGCGGTACAAGAAAAGTCAGACAGTGCAGTTGCCACGCTGGGCTACTCCTATACGGTGGCGTTCGGTCATATTTTACTGACGACCTGGGGCACGATCATTGTCTCCCTAGTGAGTTGAGCGAGCCCGGAGTGTACGGATTTGAAGACATTCTCTCGGAGCTGATGCATGTTGAGGGGAAAGCTCGTTGTGTACGCAATATTCCTGGGCGGGCTGGCGCTTGTTTGTACCTGGGCTGTACCTCAGAAGCGCACGCTCATTGTGGCTGGGCATTCAGGCTACCTTCCCGTAATTGAGATGGGCGGACGTTCGTATATAGAGATTGAGGCCTTGGCCCGGGTTACGAACGGTTCTCTCAGCTTTAAAGGCCCTCAAATGGTGCTGACGCTACCTTCCGCGGGCTTAGAAGCGCAAGTGGCGGTCGCTGCGGCGAGCCAGCCCGTCGCGACGGGATTCACAAAAGAATTTCTCAAAGCGAGCATCGAACAGATGTCCGTAATCAGGGAATGGCGAAGCACGCTTACAAACGCAGTGAAGAAGGGATTCCCAATAACCGAAGACTGGGCGACGGGATTTAGCAGCCGGGCGCAGCAGAACCTGAGGCTGGTTTCCGTAGCGGCATCGAGCGAATCGGACCGAAGTGCGTTGCAGCTCCTTACAAAGGAGTTCAACAACATGAAAGCGCTGAGCGATAGATTCCTGGAGGCCAATCGATCGCGAACTTACGTTCCGACAAATGCGTTAGACAATGATCCCCTAGATCAGAGAATCTTGAACTGTGGTCATGCGCTGGCGGCGATGGCCGCCAATAACCAGTTCGTGGACGACGCTTCATGCCACTGAAATTGCCTCACAACGCGACTAAGAGCAAACAACGACCGTAACTCAGTCTGGTCTGCCCACCCAGGAGTATTGCCACGCCACAGATATGTTCTGAAAATTTCCGCCGTATCTCACGTAGGCGCCGTTGTTGTAGCTGAATTTCAGCGATTGATGCCGACTGACCGGGATTGACGACGTTACTCCCACCCTTGAGTTTCTTTGCAGGGTCGCCGAGTTCGTAACTCCGTTCAGGCTCGTCTCACCCCCAGACCAAAAGTTGCCATCCAGCGAGATCCACAGACGAGGCTTGAAGTCGTAGCTCAAATGACCTTCGAAAGAGCCGACAGGAGTCTGCGTTTGGGTGTTCGTACCGGGTGAGAACTGGTTGTGCGAGAAGAACTCGGAATTCGTTGTATAGAACCAAGCTCCTCCGTAAGCATCAAGAATCCAGTGACCCCAGCGTTGCGAATAGCCGAGCTCGAGCTTTATGGCCCAGCGGTTGGTTCCGAAATTGACAAGCTTAGTGGGATCATATTGACCCGCTGGGGACACAACACTGACGCTTGCTCCTAGTATTCTCTTCTGCCGCCACTTCAGGAACGTGTCGGTGTTCATGGCCGGGCCGCCTATCAAATTCACCGCGAGCCGGAACGCGGGAGACAGTAAACCTGATCGGTAGGCTGCGACTTCGGCGCCGACAGCCGTCGCTCTGAAGTTGCCGACTCCATAAGGCAAAGCGGCGGTGAAGTTGGCGCTGCGGCCGAAAAAGTTGAACGAATGGTAGTAGGCGAGGAACGGTGCATGAGCTGTTGCTTTTGAGCCGGTGATCGGAACTGCCCCTTCCAGCTCAAGGTTTCCGCTGAAAAAGGAGTACGAAAGAATGACGGCATTGGAATGAACGGGCGTGATGAGATAGGCGCGAGGAGCAAGCTCTTGCGCATTGCAGACATCAACGAGTAGGTACGCGCAGAGCAAAAGAAGAGTCCCGCGAGTCTTAGTCGCTAAGAATCTCATTTTCGTGAACCTACGAGGGCTGCCCGAAACTGGCATCTGTCAGTACTAGCAGCGGTGGGCAAAAGGCGAGCTTGCTCACAATCTCGAAGAGTCGGCCGTGAGAACCTCGCTAGACAAGTTGGGCCGGTTAGAATCAATACTTCTCCGGTACGAAGTGCCTCCCTTTCAGGGATACCTGGTCGTCGTAAGCATTTTTGGTCTTGCGTTTGGGTAACTTCACCTTTTCCCGCGGGACTTTTCCATAGGAGATCAGGCTCAACAAATGAGAAATGCAGTTAAGCCGCGCTTTCTTTTTGTCGTCCGAGCGAACCAGATGCCACGGCGCGTATTTCGTATCGGTGGCCGCCAGCATTTGGTCACGCGCCCGAGAGTATTCGTACCAACGTCGAAAGGACTCCAGGTCCATCGGGCTGAGCTTCCATTGACGAAGCGGATCCTTGATACGGGCCTCGAATCGACGCTCCTGTTCCTTCTTTCCGACCTCCATCCAGTATTTGATGAGCTGGATTCCGCCATCTACGATGTACTTCTCAGCTAGCGGACACAGTTTCAAAAACCGCTGGTGCTGTTCGGGAGTGGTAAACCCCATTACGTGTTCCACGCCGGCGCGGTTGTACCAGCTTCTGTCGAAGATTACGATCTCGCCAGCTGCGGGAAAATGCTGCATATACCGCTGAAGATACATCTGGCTCTTTTCGCGATCTGAGGGCGCCGGCAATGCCACAATGCGGAAGACGCGCGGGCTTACTCGCTCGGTTATGGCGCGAATGGTGCCGCCTTTTCCAGCCGCGTCACGTCCTTCAAACACAATGATCACGCGAAGCCCTTTATGCTTGACCCATGCCTGAAGCCGACAAAGTTCCGCCTGCAATAGCCGGAGCTCCTTCAGGTACCTCTTTCCCTTGAGCCGCTCGTCAGTCTCCGCGTGGTTCTTTTTTGCCATCGCAACAGCTCCTTAGGCCGGAACTCCCGGGGATCGAAAAAGGCCTTCCACTTGCGGCTCGCCTGAGGCGCCAACTGGGTCCGTCTGAAACGCAGTTACGGCATCCTCTATGGTTGAGTAGATGGCAATTTTGCGGTCGCGTTGAGCACGGTGGCGTGATTCGGCCCACAGCCGCCATTCTGTCTTGCGGCCTGCGGCTGCTAGAACTACAGCTTGCTCGTGCAATACATCTGCTAACTCCCCAACAGTGTAGAGACCTGTCGCATCAATCATCGTGATTGGAAGCATATCGAGCACCAGCCACCTCAACGAAGGCCCGGCCGCGTTCGCGAGAGCAATGAGCTCGTGCTTAAAATAGGGTGCGTTGAAAAAGACAATGGGCGAATTGAAGCGGAGCAGGATCAGACCAGGTACGGTCACAGCATCGGGATGACGTTCAACGGAATGGAAGCCTTGCAGGTCAGGAACTTTGCCTAGAATCTCGATCCTGGGACGCGAGACAATCCTTACGAAGCGAAGTAGCGCCAAACTGACGGCAAACAAAATCGCGTGGATCGCCCCGACCGCGACTACAGCCAGCGTCGAGAAGACGGAAAGAGCAAACTCCCTACGGTCGATTCGGTAGATCGTCTTCAGCGACTGGACATCAACCAGGGATAATGCCGCCTTCACCAGCACAGCGCCGAGAGCCGCAATGGGCAGATACTGAAGAGGTCCGGTGAAGAACAAAAGCACGACGGCGACGGTGGCCGCGGCAACTAACCCGGTGACCTGCGTGCGCCCGCCTGCGGCATCGTTCATGGCCGTTCGAGAGTCGGCTCCGCTTACCGCGAACCCCCCGGAGAGTGCGGAGGCGATATCGGCAGCACCGAGGGCCGCAAATTCCCGGTTAGTGTCCACATCGTATCTATTTTTGGACGCGAAGCTGCGTGCAGTAAGCATCATGCTGGAGAAGCTGACGAGAGCCAGTCCGGAAGCATCGCCGAGAAGGCTGGGAACCATCGATAACGGGAAGTGAGGAATACGTAAGGGAGGAAGGCCGGCATGAACCTCAGCCAAAATCTGAACTCCGGACTTCTCTAAACCTAGAAGGCGCACCACTGCGGACGCGAGGATCATAGCAACGAGCGCGGCCGGAACGCCCCGAAACAATCGCGGTACCGCCAGCAGCACTAGAAATGTGCCAAATCCTACAGCGAGTGTTGGCCAATGCGTGAGGCCGAGTTTGCTGACGAATTCAACGAGCCGCGGAACTATCCCGCCGGAGGAGATGGTGTATCCAAAAATCTTTCCGATCTGCCCGAGGATGATGCTAAGCGCGATTCCGTTTAGGAACCCAACGAGAATAGGTTTCGAGAAGAAATCTGCAACCGCTCCCAGCCTCAAGAAGCAGGCGCCGATACAGAGTACACCGGCCAGCAAAGCGAGTATTTCGGATAGTGATACGTAGAGGTCTTGGTCGCCCGAGGCGAGCGGCACCAACGCCGCAGTAATTAGCGCGCACGTGGCCGCATCTGGGCCGATGATCAATTGCCGAGAGGTTCCAAAGATCGCATAGGCGAACAAGGGAAGGATGGTCGAATATAACCCCACCGCCGGATCGAAACCGGCAAGCTGCGCGTAGGCCACGCCGACGGGCAACGCCACCGCTGCAACCGAGAGTCCGGCCCAAAAATCATGGGGAAAATCGGCCCTCTGATAATGGAGCAATCTCGCGAGGCCTGGAGCTATCTTGCCCAGATATGCGGCGCGGGTGCTTCGACTCGCGTTGGTATTTTTGTTCACCGGTGAAGCAAGCAACTACGATCGGTCTGCGTGCCGCTGCATTCGTTTCATCCTGCGTGTGGGCGACACAATGTGCCTCTCGGCGCAAAATGAGCTACTAGCGGTCTGGGTCCACCTTCACGAAACTGTATTTGGCGCTAAACTGGATGCGTGGGTCGTTGGCCTTTTGTCCGTTCTGCTCCACCGTCCAACCATAGAGAAGCTCTGCGCCGACGTTGAGGGATCCATGCGGATTCCAGATCAGGTTGGTGCCGGTGTAGGTCCCATGGTTATACGTCGTCCCTGCGGCGAGTGCTGTATTGTTCACGGCTGCGTAGGAATAGACCGCGCTAGAGCGCAGTCCCTTTAGCCAATAGTGCTGGTAGGCGGCCTCCACTCCGACCGCCGGAGTTGCCTGCAGGTGGGCTCTTACGGGTCCGGCTGCGGGCTCAGCATCAATCCCCAGCCCTGAGGTATCTTGGATGTATCGTGAAATACCGTGCCCTGCCGCGACGGCTAAGATTATGTTGTCCTTGCCGAAGGTCTTCACGCCGCCGGAAACGTTCACGCCCCACCCTGTGACGGAATCTGTCCTTCCATTTGGCAGGAAGGCCCCGATGGACCGAAACACACCAGAAACCTGAAAGTGCCCGCGCTCGAATTCCTGGCGGAGTCGAATCGTTCCGTCAGGGCTGGGAGCATTGGGTTGTGCAGAGAATTGTGGCGTTGTGAAAATGACATCTGAACTCGGCTTTTCGATTGAAACATAAAATGTCGTGCTCGGGCTTAACGCAAATCCGTAACGCACCTGAGGGTTACGAATGCTGACCATGCCGTTCGGCCCTTGGAAGTCGAGCGTGTCTGGAAATGCGTCTGGATCCATGAAATTGCTGAACGTTTGCCCGATAAGAAAGTTGGCGGCTTGAGCGTAGGCGTGACGCAGCCGTGGCGTGGTGGAGTTGGTTCCGAACAGATCTGCCTCGACATAGAAGCGCACCTCTCCGATTTTCGTCGTTGGAATCCTGAAGTCTAGATTTATCCGCGTGGGACGGATCGAAACGTTTGCATTGTTCACGCCAACTACCGTCGGTATAGGAAACGAGGACGGAACAAATGCATCGGTGTTTCCGCCGGGCTTCAGATCGTAGATGAAATCACTTTTGAAATAGCCGCCAATTTTTAGCAGCGTTTGCGTCCCAGGCAAATTGAAGAAGCCGTGGTACTTGGGGTCGAGGGGAACGTTATCGAAACGGGGCGCAGCGACGGTGTCTTCGGAAAACTCATTGTAGGTGGCCGTGGCCTCGCCTACTTGTTGAGACGCTGAAGCTTGCGGCGAGGGCGGGGTGGGGGTGGTTTGAATTGTGCCCTCCTGCGCAACCGCCGGAGCCGCCGTGGTCGTCGCGGGCGTTTTGTTGGCCTCCAATCCGTCCAGTCGCGCTTGCAATTTGTTCATTTGCTCCCTTAAGTCATCCAATTGCTTGCGTAGTTCTTGCGCGCCCTGACTCGAAGGATCCGACTGGGCGGTTACAGTCACCGGCAACACGGCGGTAAGCAGAAAGGCTATAGTCACGCAAGGTATTCTCAGGCGTCCCATGAAGAGTCTCCTCTACTTGTTGTTCGCCAACCTGTACGCGTGGCGTTGTTCAGAGTCGTTCCATGTTGCTCTGCTGCAGCGAAACTTCGCATGCCGCAGGCATAGACATAGGCTGGATGTTCATAGAACTAACAACAACTGTGACTTCTTACAGTTCTATGAACTCAACTGCAGCAGCTTGCGGCAGACTGGGGGCCGATTGGCGAACAACGCGTGAGCAATAAGCAGGATTCAAGAGGAGGGCAGTGAAGAGACCAGCAAAGCATGGAGGTAAGGTTGCAGATTCTAAGGATCGTCGAGAAGTGCAAACCGGCTGGGCTTCGTCCTCATTTTCTCGACTGGAAATTAGCCCGGGCGCAATATGCGGGGCGGTGCGGGCAATCGCAGCGTTTGGGGGGATCCGACAGCAGATGCTGAATTCGCCTCGGCTTGGCTAACACACTAGTTTTTCACCTCTGGTGGATATTTCTTGAGAAGCTTACTAACAGCTTTG
>DASXMM010000454.1:0-10013 GCA_036495665.1 Candidatus Acidiferrum sp.
CACTGGTCCAAGCGCTCGCACGTAAACAAAATTCACGGAGGTGTAGACCGCGATAACGCCCAGCACGCCCAGAACAAGTCCACGCGGAAGCGTCTTGCTCGGGTTGCGCACCTCGCCCGCGAGAAAGCTGGACGTCTGCCATCCACCGTAAGCAAACAACACCGGCGTCATCGCTGCTCCAAACGTGAAAACCAGGCTCATCGACACCGGCTGATCCAGCACTGGCCGCCATGAAATCTGCGACGGTCCGCCGCGAACAAAACTGAAAATCTCAAGCATCCCGATCGCGGCAATCGCGGCCAAAGTCATCGCCGATTGCACTCGGCTGCCCGCCCGAACACCCAAACAGTTGATCACCGTGAGCAGCGCAAGTGCGGATGCTGCGACAAGCGAAGCGCTGACCGGCCAATGCGTAAGCTCAAGAAAATAGCGAGCAAACGTTACTGCGACGGCAGCCATTCCGCCCGTCTGAATCACCAGCAACAGCACCCACCCATAAAGAAACGCCACCGCCGGATGAAGCGCCTCCCGCAGATAAGCATATTGCCCGCCAACCACCGGAAGCCGCGCTGCCAACTCCGCATAAATAAATCCGCCGACAAGCGCAATCAACCCGCCCGCGATCCACGCGCCGAGGATCAACGCCGAGGTATGCACCCTATCAGCGACCAGGTAAGGATTAATAAAAATCCCCGCCCCAATAATCCCGCCCATCACAGCCATCGTCGTGCCAAACAACCCAAGCTGCCGCGCCAGTCCGCCGCTTCGTTCCGCTTTCCTTTCCGGATTTTCGAGCGAGGTCATGATGCGGGTTGGTCCACGCAGCCGGTCTTCCTCCGAAGCTCCGCACGGACTGCGCGATTGGCGCGTACTCTATCACCCAGGCAACCGTTCACAAAATTGAGCCAAGCGGATGCCAATACCGCCGTTACACAGGCCAATCGTGCGGTTATCGTTACCCCGTAAACGGAGATTGGGAGTATCATGAGTGTAGCTTTAGGTTCCACTAAAGGGGCCTATCAACGGGTGAGTCATGTCTTCACGCGTCCTTAAGTATTTCCAGGTCATTCTAGTTCTGGTTTGCGGACAACTGCTGCAGGTCGAAGTGTGGGCTGGAAATCCAATACCGCCGCCGGGCGCACAAGCCCCTGGTCCCGTTGGTCCCAGCATGACCATGGTTCCGGGGCAGGCCCATCTGGAAGACGCAGAGAAGCAAGGGGACATTGACGTCTATTTGAAGGGACCAAGCGGGAATCCACTTCAAGGATCAGCGGTTTTGACGTTGACGAAAATGGACGGCGCCTTTATCGACCAGCAGACGTCGAAAAACGGCTATGTCAGGTTTAATGGCGTGCGCGAATCAGAGTACAGAATTCAGGTGCTGGCTCCCAAGTACGAAGCCGCGGCAAAGCAAGTCGAGGTTAAGGCAAAATCGCTCGTCAAAATCACTGTCGACTTGACCCCGCTTTCCGCTGAGGATGCGGCAGCCTCCTTAGGGTTCTACGCACTAGCGCCAAAAGTGCAAAGAGATGTGGGCAAGGCCCTCGGGGCCTTGCGCGCCAACAAGCCGAATGATGCCCTGCGTCCGCTGCAAGCCGCGCAGAAAAACGCTCCGAATAATGCGGAGATTGAGTATCTTTTCGGCCTTTATGCATCGCAGACGAAGAACGACGCGCAGGCCCGCGTCTATTGGAATAAAACGCTGGAGCTGAATCCCAAGCATTTGGGCGCGCTTCTATCGGTTAGTAACGACTTGATTCAACAGAAAAAGGCGGACGAAGCGGTTCCCTACGCGAAACGCGCGTCGGAGGCCGAGCCTTCCTCCTGGCGCGCCCATGTCCTGTTGGCAGAAGCTCTTCTCATGCAGAAGCAGAACGACGATGCCGTGAAAGAGGCTCAGCGCGCCATCGAGTTGGGACATGAGCGCGCCGCGACCGCAGAATTGGTTCTCGCTCATGCTCTGGCCCAAAAGGGCGATCGCGAGCAGTCCATAGAGGCGTTCACGGCATATCTCAAAGCACGCCCATCCGATGCCGGCGCCACTAAGGATTTGGAGTCGCTCAAGAATCCTGCGGTCACGACGCTCTCCGTTTCGTCCGATGTGAGCACCGGCGACTTGAACGCGGCGGCAGATGCCGCGGCGCTGCCGATGGCTACGAACTGGAGGCCGGCTGACGTGGACGATCACGTGCCGGCTGTAGAGCTTGGCGGGGCATGTGCGGTGGATGACGTGATCCGCAAAGCCGGCCAGCGGTTGACGGAGTTGGTGACTGACGTGGATCGCTTCGCCGCTACAGAATTCTTCATCCACGAGTCGATCAACAAATGGGGCGTTGCCTCCGCGCCGGAAAAGCGCAAGTTCGACTACGTGGTGGCCATTCAGGAGCTTGAGCACCGCTACCTGAATGTCGAGGAATACCGCAACAGTGGCAGCGTATCTGCCAGCGATTTTCCCGATGGCGTGGCCACCAACGGACTGCCCGCGCTGGTTTTGATATTCCATCCTTTTAACGCTCCCAACTTCGCCATGAGTTGCGAAGGGTTGGCACGCCTGAGCACGGGATTGGCCTGGCAGGTTCATTTCAAGCAGCGACCCGATAAACCGAACCTGATTAAGCGCTATCGCATTGGGGCAGAAGGCCCGTCCTATCCGGTGGCTCTGAAGGGCCGGGCTTGGATTGCAACGGACACCTATCAGATCGTGCGGTTTGAAAGCGACATGGTGGCCCCGGTTCCGGAGATACGTTTGGTGGCTGACCATACCGAAATTGAATATGGCCCGGTGCAATTCCAGAGTGGCAAGATAAATATGTGGCTGCCGCAAAGCGCGGACATTTACTACGATTGGAGAGGCCACCGCATTCACCGCCGGCACAGCTTCAGCAATTACGTGTTGTTCGGGGTGGACGAAAAACAGAAAATCTCCGCACCGAAAGTGACCGACCCTCCGTCCGAAGCTGGGCCCGCGACTCCCAACAAGAAACCGTAAGACGCGCGACATCTTTTTGTCTCAAACCTTCGTTTGCAACATCGCTGAAACTCGTCCGCTTGCTTTGTTCCTAGCGAAGGGTGGTGTGGGTTTGGCGGCGAAGGAATTGGCCGGAGCCGGGGCGGCCGACGAATTTTCCGGCGTCGATTACGGCGCGGCCGCGGGAGAAAACTGTTTTTGGCGCGCCTTTGATTTGAATGCCCTCGAACATGGAGTAGTCGACGCGCATGTGGTGCGTTTTTGCGCTGATGACTTCTTCTTTGTGGGGATCGAAGATGACGAGATCGGCGTCGGAACCAACTGCTATGGTTCCTTTTCGCGGGTAGAGACCAAATAACTTAGCCGGCGAAGTAGATACGAGTTCGACGAAGCGATTGGCGGAGAAGCGTTTGCCGTGGACGCCGCCGGTGTAGATGAGGCTGAGGCGGTGCTCGATGCCGGGACCGCCGTTGGGAATCTTGGTGAAATCGTCTTTGCCTAGTTCCTTTTGTTCCTTGAAGCAGAACGGGCAGTGGTCCGTCGAGACGACTTGCAGCGTGTCTTTAGCGAGGCCTTGCCAGAGTTTTTCCTGATGCCATTTCTCGCGCAGCGGCGGCGTGAAGACGTATTTGGCGCCCTCGAAGCCGGGGGCTTCCATGTTTTCCAGTGAGAGATACAAATATTGCGGGCAGGTCTCGGCGTAGGCGGGGAGACCGCGATCGCGGGCTTCGCGGACTTTTTCCAGGGCTTCGTTGCACGACAGGTGAACGATATAGACGGGGGCTCCGGCCATTTCGGCCAGGGCGATGGCGCGGGAGGTTGCTTCGGCTTCGGCAGTTGTGGGGCGTGTTAGCGCGTGATACTTGGGCGCGCGCTTGCCTTCGGCCAGGGCTTGCTGGACGATTACGTCGATTGCGCCGCCGTTTTCGGCGTGCATGCAGATGAGGCCGTCGTGCTTGGCGGCCTGGCGCATGGCCTTGAAGATGGTGGCGTCGTCGAGCATGAAGACGCCGGGATAGGCCATGAAGAGCTTGAAGCTGGTGACGCCTTCCTGGACGAGCTGGCCCATCTCTTCGAGCTGGGCCGCGCCGAGGTCGGTGATGATGCAGTGGAAGGCGTAGTCGGTGACGGCTTTGTCGTGGGCCTTTTGCATCCAGGTGTCAAAGGCCTGGCGCAGAGTTTGCCCTTTATATTGGATGGCGAAGTCGATGAGGGTGGTGGTGCCGCCGAAGGCCGCGGCGATGGTGCCGGTCTGGAAGTCGTCGGCGCTGGTGGTGCCGCCGAAGGGCATGTCGAGGTGGGTGTGGACGTCGATGCCGCCGGGAATGACGAGGAGGCCGGCGGCGTCGATGACTTTGCCAGCGTTTTCGGTGGGAAGATGGTCGAAGAGCGCGGCGATTTTGTCGCCGTTGATGCCAATGTCGGCGACGAAGGTGTCGGTGGCGGTGACGACGGTGCCGTTGCGGATGATGGTGTCAAAGCGCATGTGACCTTACTCGCCGCGGCTTGTTTAGAAGTGAGTACAAAAATGGCATGAGCGGGATACCCCTCCCCCCGCGTTTTTGATAAGTGTTGATTCTAAGGGATTTCAAGTTGAGTGCAATCAACACTTGTGAAAGTGCGGATTCTAAACGACTTGGTGGATTGAAGTGGTTGTAAAAGAGTAATCCGGGTGAGTGAGAAGCTGCCGGACAGTTTAGGAGGTCCGGTCGGCGAGCGGTCATTGTGCCAAGGCGCGAAGGGGCAGCGCCATTCCAAAGACAGTCATAATTATATCACATCGACATAGCTTGTCAAGTGATAAATAGTAAGTCGTTTGTTTGCTGTGAGATGGGGAATAGATCGGCACCGCGAGATTGATCGCAAGAGGCGATCCGGGCGAGATAAACTGCGGCGCCCATTTGGGTTTGCTAGAAACCGTCCGGACTGTCTACGGAATCAAAGCGACCTTACCGCGCGGCGAGCCTCTCGGCGAAATCGCGTGCCGCGACGATGGCCGTTGCTTTGTGCCTCCGGAGAGTCAGTAAGCCGCTTTTGTCGCCGGTCACTAAATAGTCCGCTGCGCCGGCCTCAGCGAGCGCCAGCACGAAGTTGTCGTCCGGGTCGGGAGAGCGTTGCACGCGCGGCAGGCTGGGGATTTGCAGCGCAAGCTTTTTAATCTGGTTGATGAGGCGTCCGGCCTTGTATGGCCGGATGAGATTGGCAATCCGCGGTTTTTGCAGCGTGGACCGTATTTCGTCGAGGTGTTCCGCGCACGTCAGAAGCAGGAATTGGCCCTGTTCCCAGGCGTTATAAATCGCGGCGGGAAAACCAGCCGGGGCGATGAGCGCTGACACCAGGATGTTGGTATCGAGCACTACGCGCATTTAAGCCCTGGCGCGCTTCTTCCTCGGGCGGCGTTCGGCGCGCACTTCGCGAACTGCATCGTCAACCAGTGCTTGCAAGCCGTTGACATCGGCGTTGGCGTTGCGTGCCTTGATATCGCGCACCGTGCGGCTCAAAATGCGCCAGCGTACGGCCTCTTCAATGAATTTGGAGAGATCGCCTTTTTTCATTCCTCGCGCACCAAGATAAGTCCGCAAGGTGAGGTCGGTTTCCTTCGAGACTTTAATACTCCAACGTACGGCTTCTTGCATCTTGCCACCTATGCGCTTAGACAGATAAGCGCTTATACTCCTATTCTACAAAACAATGGTGGGAGGAGGTAGCAGAAAACGACCCGTCTTTCCCCCCAGTTCCAGGTCAAAAACCGCACCCTGAAAACCGCAGGGATGCGGCACCCAAAATTCATCTGGGCACTTCGAGGGTGCTCCACCCGCCCTGCACTCCCACGTCACCTGAGACTCAACGTTCCATCAGAATTCCTTCACAGGCCCAGGTTCAAAAAACGAACCTGGGGCACCCGGCTCCACCCGCCGCACAGTCCCCTGGTCTCTGTCCCCTGGGTTCGTCGCTCTCTAGCGTTGCTCCGGTAATTCCCGTGGTATATTTCCGTAAAGGTTAGAAGCCTTGAACAAAGCTTCAATTCCAGCACGCAGGTTCAACGGAGAATTCCGAGCTGTGACAACGAGCAAGTTCTTCTGAGGGTCGAGTTCGTCTGGCGAAAAGTGATGCAACGGATGGTTGCTGAAAATAAGTAGTGCGTACGGGTCATTGCCTCCATGCTCTTTGGCGACGCGGTCAAGAAGCGCCATAAGTAATCGAGAGGGAATCTGCCCGTCCTTTTCAATTCGTGGGGCATAGAGACGTTGTGCCCATCTAGTCGGTAGATTCGTGTCGATAAAAACGACTAGAGGATGGGGCGGGTTTTTTGCCAAAGCACTGTTGATCAACTGTCCGAAGCTGAGACTGAGTTTGTGATGCGGCAGAGGGATTCCAGGCATTCCAAGGACGCCGGCACGATGTTTGCTTTTGGCCTCAACGGAAAACTTCAGCCCTGACTGTTTGTGAGTGGCAAGAAACTCGGCGTGCTTGGTGGACTTGTCCCTTTCGTTTTCGCGTTGAATCGCAAAACCAGCTCGTAGGCAGGTTGCCTCCGCAAAAAGTTCGTGACGTGCTCCTTGGAACTGATCTCGGTTCTTGAGCCGTGCTACAAGAGTGTCATCAAGCCTGCCGTTGTGGGCCACCACATACAGGTCGTAAGCAAATGTCATGTAGGCCAGCGAGAAAGGATTCTCGGCGTTCTGACGAGCCTCATCTGGTGCAGCCGACTTGGCCATCGCGTAGCGCCTCATTGCTTCTCGCCATCCAACAACTTGATTCTGGGCTGCAACGGGCTTGTGTGTTTCGTTTTCCCACCACTCCTTGCCGAAAATCGCTGGAGTGTACCCGACAAGAAAATCATGAAACGATTTCCAATCCTTTGAGTAAAAAAGCTTCTTTCCGACAGCCACAAACTGGTAGCCGCTGAATTTCTGAGCAATCTCCGGTCGGACATGGCCGAAGGTTCTAATTCGCTCTTGCTCTTTGAGTGACATTTCGTTGATGTCTTGAATGATGGCTCTTTGAATTTCTATTGGAGGCTTAGCAGCGACGGGTTTTGAAGGTAGCTTGCCCATACAACACTTCCGATATTTCCTCTTGTTGCCACAGGGGCATCTTTCGTTCCTCGCCGTCACGCCACTTCTTCCTTCGTTCTGTACGTTTCAATAGCATAACCGCAGCAGTGGCCATGTGCGCCACACGCCGTTTTCGAGTGCGCGAGGTCGGGTGAGGTCGGGGACTGTGTCCCCGAGTTTCCCCTAGGTTTCCCCCGAGTTTCCAATTCCCCACTTGCGGAAGTACCGTTAGACCCGTTGCGGTTCGCCAGAAATCAAATCATCGAGATCGGGGTTAACTGGAATCAGGCCGGCCAGGAACTCATCCGTGTCGTCACGGCTGAGCATGATGAACAGTTGGAGATAGCAACGCCCACTATGGTGAACTTCATCCCGCCAAGTTAGAAATGAAGGTTCCATTCGCAGGACTTGTCCTGCCTTCCAGGAAGGTACCTCCCCATGAATCAGCCGAGGTGCCGTGGTGAACTGAATTAGCGCTGGCGGTTCTGTCGGCTTGCGGTTGTCCTCCAGCAGAAAACAGTCGCAGCGCACTACACGGTCACCCTCATAGTAAGGCTCGCTTGCGAGCATCACGTAAAAGTTAGGTTTTGCCATGTCCTGAGGGTCAGGGATAGACGGAAAGTTTCCTCGCTTCTCGTTACGGGAAAAGCCACTCATGCAAAAACTAACAGATGACGTCCCGTTTGTCCTCAGTGCCTTGAAGCGAGCCAGCACATTCGATTCTGCGCTTCGCATCAGGCGACCAGCAATGCTTTCGGGTTTTTCTTGGCGATGGCGAGTAGCTTTAGAGCGGCTTGGCGTGGGCGGCGTGTTCCTTGCTCCCAGCTACGGACGGCATTGGCGCTGACGTTCAGGTAGGTGGCGAAGAGGGGTTGGGTGGCGTTGAGGGCCCGGCGGATGCGGCGGATTTCGCGGGCGGAGATGGGTTTGGGGCGCGAAGGAACGCGCGTCACGCGCAGATCGACGGATTCGCCTCGCTCGTAGGCGGCCGCGCTCTGGAGCGCTTCTCGCATGTCATCGAACACGTTGACTTTGATCTTCTTCGGCATATTTAACCTCCCGAATCTTTTTTGACCTGAGCGACCCACTCACGAATCTGCCTGCGCTGCTCTTCGCTGGCGTCCTCCTGCTCGTTCTTGTCGAGCAGAACCAGCAAGTGGACGTGCTGCCTCTGTTCCAAGTACAAATACAGGTAGCGATATCCGCCCCGCTTCCCCTTGCCGCGGCTGGGATTAGCGACGCGCGCTTTTCGGACGCCGCCGAGCCCTGGGACCATCGCGCCCCGCTCCGGTTTGCTGTCCAGGTCCGTCTGGATGGAGCTCAGGACCTCATCGGCGTGGTCGCCGGCAAGCTGGTGGAGCCTGCGGGTGAATGGGCGAGATTCGATGAATACCACGTTGAGATAGTATCACAATGTGGTATTGATGGGCAAGGACGCTTGGAACGCATATTCAAGGGGCATGAACCTGGCGTGGATTCAGCAAGACGGGCACGATGTATCGTGCCCCTACGAGAGAAAAGCGGATCCTTCGCTGCGCTCAGGATGACAGAAGGGGCAGGGCATCGCGGGAGTAGGCGTCGGGTGCTCCACCCGCCGGCACCCAGATCATCCGGCGCTTCGAGCGCTCCACTCGCGATTGACGAAATCGAGCGTTCGGAGTTAGCATCCGCCGATGATTCATCAGCTGCTCACTCCGGATTATTTCGTTGGTTGGGGAACATTGTCGCTGATTAATGCGGGACTTGCACAAACCAAGAATCGGAGTGGTACGCTTTGGTTTGTGATCTCTCTGTTCCTTGGCCCGGTTGCCACTTTTCTCATAGTCGTACTTGAGCGTGAAAAGGCGGCGAGCTAGTTCGGGAAATCGGGGATCAACGCAGTAAGCGCTTGAGCAAATTCTGAAGCAAAACCCGGTCTTTCAAATCTATTCTTGTGAACTCGACACCCATCCCCTTGCCAGGGGCCACGTTTCGCACCAGTGCTTCTGGCCGCACGTTTCCGCCGGGCACTTCGAAAGACATTATGAGTTTCGTGCCTACCGTCGGTGGATTTGGCGTGGAAATGAACAGGCCACCCATGCCTATCGTTTGAACTTGCGAAAAAAGTTGCAAGTCGCTGCCATGCCAGGCCACTGGCATACCCTTCGGCAGTGAGATTCGCGGGTATCGGCGCGCCGGATGATAGGCCTTGTCGGTCATTGAGAGTCCCTGCTGCCCGCCTGCAGAGGAAATACTTACGTCAAGACTTTTTTCCAGTCTGGAGGTGGGTGATCGAGGCCCCAGAACTGCGGAGTAGCGGTTTTGAAGCGAAGGCCAACTTCCGTTCTGCCGCCATGATTCTCACCTAGATACACGACTCGGCAATCTTGCTCCTCGCGGTTGGCGAGATTCCGAAGGATAAGCCTTTCGCCCAATCGGACTGGCACCGAGAGAGTAATGAGACAGCCGTGAGCACTAAGCACCAGAGCGCGCGTGGGATCTGCGAATGGAGTTTCGTCAGTTGATTTGCGCTGGACGACTACCGGCAACTGCGCGTGCACCCGTTGTGAGCGCCGAAGGTCAAAGCTGACGCTATTGGGTTTGGGCGGCGGGATCATCCTATTCTCCTTACGTCTCCCAGTCCGCGAGTTGAAGATGCTCGATTGGCAAGTTTAAGCATAATATCTGCGCTGAGACGCTCCTGATCTAGCGGTGGACCGAGGTGGAACCACCGGAGGAAATGTCAGACCCCAAAAGCTAGTCGAAGGCTCTAAGAACTCAATGCCCACAAGTCTCCTGCCGAGATGCGTCGGCCCCAAATGAACCACATGGGATTCCATGTTTTCACCAGTGGCTCCATTGACGAGCAATAGCTTTTGGCCGCAAATGACTGCGGATTCGAGAGAGATTTGCCCGCCCCAGAGGCTCACCTTTACAGAGTATGCCTCTTCCATTACGAAGCGCTTGTTTGTACCAGGCTCATAGACTTGCAGGGGCACGCGCAGTGA
>DASXMM010000455.1:0-15570 GCA_036495665.1 Candidatus Acidiferrum sp.
GTGTTTGAGAAATATCCGTTCGTTCAGGATAAGGAACGGGGGATTTGGACGGCGCCGGGGGGCACCAAGGTGGCGTGGTTTAAGGATCCTGACGGGAATGTTTTGAGCGTGTCGGAGCATGTGAAAAGTTGAGGAAGTAAAGGAAGTAAAGGAAGTAAAGGGAAGTACGGGAGGTAAAGGAAGGGCTAGGCGGGGTGGGATTTGGCGATGATTAGAGTGATGTCGTCGTGTTGTTCGCGGGGCGAAAAGTGGCGCACGTCGGCGACGATGGCATCGAGGAGAGCTTGGGAGCATTGATGGCGGTGGCGGCGTAGGGAGTCGATGAGGCGGGTTTCGCCGAATTCGTCGCGGGATTCGTCGAAGGCTTCGGTGATGCCGTCGGTGTAGAGAGCGAGGGTGTCGCCCGGAAAAATCGTGCGCTCGCCGATTTCGCAGTCCCATTTTTTGAAAATGCCGAGGACGGTGGCGGTCGCGTCGAGGCGGTCGATCGAATCGTCGCTGCGGTGGATGAGTGCGGGTAAATGGCCGCAATTGACATAGCGGAGATGGCCAGTGGTGACGTGGAATTCAGCGAAGAAGAGGGTGGCGAAGGCGCCGTCGGGCGTGTTTTGGCAGAAGAGTTGGTTGACGGCCTGAAGGACACGCTGAGGTTGATCGAAGCAAATGGCGCACTGGCTGCGGATATTGGCTTGTAGATTGGCCATGAGCAGGGCGGCAGCGATTCCTTTTCCGGAGACGTCGCCGATGACCAGGCCGAAGCGGTCGGGGCCGAGGTCGAGGAAGTCGTAATAATCGCCACCGACAGCGCGGGCGGGATAGCAGTGTCCGGAGTAGTCGAGGGCCTGGATAGTGGGGCGGTATTGCGGGAAGAAACGGCATTGAACTTCGGTGGCGATTTCCAGTTCCTGAGCGGCGCGGCGTTCGACTTCCAGTTTTTCAGCGCGAGCGCGGCGCTCGGCTTCGAGGGCGTGGGTGACTTCGTCGAAGCTGATGAGGGTGAAGCCGTTGCCGTCGATATCGCGAAAGCGGGCGGAGACGCCGCCCCAGATGGTGGTTTCTTCGCCAAGGAGTGGGGACTCGATGGCGGTGTAGGCTTCGCGGTCGTACTTGATGCGGCGGAGACGGGGAGTTTGTTGGAAGCGGACACCATGTTTGGACCATTCCTGAAATTTCGAGACGACGTCTTCGGTGATGAAGACGACTTGCGTGGAACGGCCGATGAGTTTGTATTGGAGGGAGTCTTGCTTGGGGGCGATGAGAGAGAGGACGGCGGAGCCGTCGGGCGGGGCTACGGCGACCAGGCGTTCACCGGCTTGGAGTCGGACGTCGTAGGCGAGGTGGAAGCCGAGTTGATCGAGGTAGAAGCGGAGGCTGCGGTCGAGGTCGCGGACGAAGATTTGAGTGGAGTGGATGCGGAGATGGGGGGTGGGTGAGGCGGACATGAGGAGATTATAACGGCGAGGAGTGGGGGGAGGAAGAAGAGAGAAAGAAAGAAAGAAAAAGATAGCGCAGAGACGCAGAGGAAGCGCGGAGGAACCCAGAGAAGAAAGAGCGGATCCCTCGCTGCGCTCGGGATGACAATTTTTTGGCTTGGGCTTTTTGGGGCGTGAGTATCTTGGGCTGGGTATTTAGGGCGTGCGTGTTTTTGGCTCTGGGCAGTGCTGCGAGTTGGCGTGACACGGCGGGGCGAAGTGGGGGACAATTTGTTTATCTGATGGCGGTGAGTTGCGACGGACAGGAAGAGAAAGCGCGGATCTAAAGATCCGCCACTACAGGCCGGGCTAAAGCCCGGCACCTACAGAGGAATGACGAGGGACGAATGACGGCTAAGATTTTGGATGGGGCGAAGATTCGGGATGCGATGTTTGCGGAGTTGAAGGATGAGGTGGCGATATTGTCGTCGGCGGGGATACGGCCGGGGTTGGCGGCGGTGTTGGTGGGGGAGGATCCGGCTTCGCAGCTTTATGTGAAGAGCAAGATTGCGGCTTGCGAGCAGTTGGGAATGGCGAGCGGATTGATCAGGCCGGATGCGAGCGCGACGACGGCGGAGCTTTTGGCGGTTGTGGAGGATTTGAATCGCGATAACGATACGGATGGGATTTTGGTGCAGTTGCCTTTGCCGGCGCAGGTGGATACGAAAAGGATTCTGGAGGCAGTGGATCCGGCGAAGGATGTGGATGGGTTTCATCCGGTGAATTTGGGGCGGCTGGTGAGCGGGCGGCCGGGGTTGGTGGCGTGTACGCCGGCGGGGTGCATGGAGATTTTGCGGAGGAATGAGATTGCGATTGAGGGCGCGAACGCGGTGGTGTTGGGGCGGAGCGATATTGTGGGGAAGCCGATGGCTTTGCTTTTGATGCACGCGAATGCCACCGTCACGATTTGTCATTCGAAGACGAAGAATCTGGCGGAGGTGGTGCGCGGTGCGGACATTGTGGTGGCGGCGATGGGGAAGGCGGGGTTTGTGCAGGCGAATTGGATTCGGCCTGGGGCTACGGTGATTGATGTGGGGACGAATCGAGTGACGGACATTGGCGAGGCGGAGCGATTGTTTGCGAATTTTCCTGCGCGGCTGGAGAGATTTGCGGCGAAGGGGAATGCGCTGGTGGGCGATGTGCACCCGAATGCGGTGAATGTGGCTGGGGCGATTACGCCTGTGCCGGGGGGCGTGGGGCCGATGACAATTACCATGTTGATGAGCAACACGGTGAAAGCGGCGCGGATGCGGCGGGCGAAGGCGATTCCGAGGACGATTTCGGCGGGCGGGGCGAGTGGTTTGGGTGCGCGGTAAACGCCGGGGATGAAGCGGCTGGGAATTACGGGAGGGATTGCGAGCGGGAAGAGCGCTGTGGCGGGAATTTTGCGCGGGATGGGATTTCGCGTGATTGATGCGGATGCTTTGGGGCATACGTTGATAGAGCCGGGGACGCGGGCGTTTGATGAGATTGTCGCGGAGTTTGGGGCGGGAGTTTTGGGAGTGGATGGGCGGATTGACCGAAGGAAATTGGGGAGCCTGGTGTTTGCGGACTCGGAGAAATTGGCGCGGTTGAATGCGATTGTGCATCCGCGGGTGGAAGAGGAGATGGTCCGGCAATTTGGGGAGTGGGAGCGCGACGGGGTGAGGGATGCGGCGTTCGTGGAAGCGGCGCTGCTTGTGGAAGCGGGGTATCAGAAAAATTTGGATGGGCTGGTGGTGGCCTGGTGCCGGCCGGAGCAGCAGATGGAGCGGTTGATGGGGCGGGGGTTGAGCGAGGCGGAGGCGCGGAGGCGAATTGCGGCGCAGATGCCGGCGGAGGAGAAGCTGGCGTTCGCCACGGAGAAGATTGATTGTTCGGGGTCGATGGAGTGGACGCGGAGGCAGGTGGAGGAGTTGGCGGGGAGGTTGCGGAGCTGACGGAGTTGGGGCGGAGCACGGGGCTTTGAAGAACGTCTAAGAGATTGAGCAAGAAAAATACAGGGAAGAGGAAAGAGCGGGTCTAAAGACCCGCCACTACAATTTGCTGGTATCGTTGGATTCAGGTGGGGTCGAGGAAGGATTGCGAATATGAGTTCGGGAAAAGCTTCGAATGCGGTGAGGTTGGCGGTTGTGGCGGTGGTGATGGTTGCGGGGGCTTATTGGGCCGGCGGGCGGTGGGGAGAACGGCAGCCGAGGAAGGTGGAGGCTTTGCCGATGGCGACACCTTCGACGCCAGCAGGTGTAGAAGTCACGGCGCGGGATCCGGTGCTGACGGACGATGAGTCCATCAATGTGCGGGTGTATCGCGAGGCTTCGCCCGCGGTGGCGAATATTTTGACGAAGGCGACGGAATACGATTTTTTCATGGACCCGGTGCCGGTGGAAGGTGCGGGATCGGGGTTCGTGATTGATCCGAAGGGATTTATTCTTACGAATTTTCACGTGGTACAGGAGGCGCAATCGATCGAGGTAGTGCTTGGCGACCAGACGCGGTATCCGGCGAAGTTTATCGGAGCGGATCAAAGGAACGACGTGGCGTTGTTAAAAATCGATCCTAAAGGCAAGACTCTTGTGGCGTTGCCGCTGGGCGACTCGTCGAAGCTGCAGGTCGGGCAGAAAGTTCTGGCGATCGGCAATCCGTTTGGGTTTCAGAGCACGTTGACGACGGGAGTGGTGAGCGCGCTAGGCAGGATGGTGCAGACGAGCCAGACCACTCTGATTGATGAGGCGATTCAGACGGATGCAGCGATCAACCGGGGAAATTCGGGCGGGCCGCTGATCAATTCGCATGGCGAGGTGATTGGAATTAATTCGGCGATTTACACGCCCAGCGGGACGACCGCAGGGATCGGGTTTGCGATTCCGATCAACACGGCGAAAAGAATTTCGCATGATTTGATGACGGAAGGGCGGGTGCGGCAGGCGTTTCTGGGCGCGCAGACTTTGGTAGTGGGCGGATGGCTTGCGGAGGCGCTTGATCTTCCGTCTAAGGAAGGCTTGTTGATTGAAGAGGTGACGGTTGGAGGACCGGCGGCGGCGGCTGGTTTGCACGGCGGGAATCAGGAAGCCATGGCGGGCATGCGGAAGATTGTGATTGGAGGAGATTTGATTGTGTCGATCGACGGACAGAAGATCGCGAATCAGAACGATATGAACCTGGTGTTGAACCGGAAGAGGCCGGGGGATACGGTCAGCGTGACAGTTTATCGGGGTGGGAAGAAATTGGATTTGCCGGTTAAGCTGGGGGAGAGATCGGGAAAGTAGCTTCGGAAGTTCGAAATTAGAAACTCGAAATTCGAAATTCGAAGAACGCCTATTGGCGGTTTGCCTGGCGGGATTAAAAAAGGCAGACAGGCAAGAATGCCTGTCCTACTTCGAGAATTCGGCGCGGAAACCTTGGCGGTCGGCTTCGTTCAGAGAGAACCAGGATTCGGCTATGTCGCGGACGCGTTCTAGTTCGCGTTGCATTTCTGCGTGCTTGGCTTCGAGGAGTTCGGCGTTGGCGTCCGGCGGCACGTAGATTGGCGGGGCGAAGAGGATTACAGCGCGGGCGAATGGGGCTGGCAGCAGGAAGTGGTCCCAGGTTTTTTCGAAAGTTTTTCCGCGGCTGACACCAATGTGGAAGACGAGGACGGGGCAGCCTGTTTTTCTGGCGAGCATGACGGGGCCGGGCTTGGCGACGTAGCGCGGGCCGCGCGGGCCGTCAATCGTGAACGCGCAATCGACGCCTTCTTCGAGGCGGCGAGCCATGACTGCGAGACCACGGAGACCCCCGCGCGAAGAACTTCCCTGCGCGGTGCCAAAACCGAGCCATTCGATGACTTTGCGGGTCCACTGACCATCGAAGGCCGTGGTGTTCATCACGACGACGCCGTGATTGCGGTGCCACCAGACAATAGGAATGATGACGCGATGCCAGAAGGCCCAGATACAGCGTTTGCCTGAGGCGTGAACGCGCTCGGCGTTTTGCCAGCCGAGAACTTCAAAGCGCAACGTTGGGCCGAGAATGCGAATCACACTATAGACAGCGGCCGCGATAATGGGGATTTGGATGCGGCGAGACCAGGGTAACTCGGGCAGGCGTGTGTCGTAGTGGGCGCTGACGGATTCGGCAGGGATCTTTTTGGTGGAATCGTGGGGGGAATTCTCAGCGGGATCCGGGGATGCGGCGGTGGTGGCGTCGGGTAGGGTCACGGTTTGTGGATGCGCCTGCCATGCAGGCTGGCTGACGTATAGTATAGGCGAGAGTTTCCTGGGCGGCTTGCGGGAGAGAGATTGAGAGTGCTGTTCAAGGATTATTTGCGGACATCAAGGGGGCGCGCGAGGATTTTTGCCGGGGTGTGCGCGGGCGCGGTGTTTTGCGTGGGGATTCTTGTCGCGGCGGCGGCGCCGGACAAGCCTGTGGGCGATGACGTCGGATTAATTGAAGGTGAAGACATCGCGGTGACGGGGCCGATGAGCGTGGAAGTTGTTGGAGGAGTGGCAAAGACGATTCTGCGGAGCGGGAGCGATGTGCGCGTGAAGTCGGGACAGGCGCGAATCAGTCTTGTGGAGGGCGGGCAAATTTCGATTTGCGGGCCGGCGCACCTGTCGGTGTTGAAAGCGGGCGGAGCGGTGACGGTGGCATTGGAGAGCGGATCGATTCATGCGCGACTGGAGCGGGAGCCGGCGCTGAACGTGTACACGGCGCAGCTGCAAGCGCTTCCGATAGCCATTGGGGATGAGCCGCGAGATTTTCTTGTGGGATTCGAGAGCACGGGCGTGATGTGCGTGCGGACTTATCGCGGGGCGATGAGGCTGGAGCAGCAATTGACCGGGCAGAATGTGATGGTGCCGCAGGGCGGAGATGTGACGCTCTTGAACGGGCAGATTGACACGCTCGGGAACGGGGCTGGACATTGCAAGTGTGAGTTGCAGATCGCGAAGGCTCCGGCAGTGCCACCGCCCGCCGCGAGCGTGATGCCAGCTGGCACAGCGGAGAGCGCGAAGAGCGAGACGGTGCAGGGCGCGGGCAACGAGGCTGAGGGTGGCGGGGGAGCTTCCAAAAAGGAAGAGCCAATCTATACGGTGGATATGCCGCCGTTGCGATTTGACGCGAGCGCGAAAGTGCAGCCGGAACCGGATCCGAGGTTGATGGTGATTGTGAGGCGGGTACGAGTGCGGCCGACGTTGATCTTTCAAGGGCGCGTGGAAGGCGAAGCGGTGGCGGCTGCGCGAGCGGCGCCGCCTCCCCAGCCGCAGCCCGCCGCGAAGGTTCCAGCGAATGCGCCACCACAAGCGGAGGGTGGGGTTGTGGATCGAGTGCGGTCGTTCTTTCACCACTTGTGGTCCAAGGGAGCATAAGCGAGCGCGTTCGAGCCGTTGGCGGCGCAACGAGAGTGAGCAGTGGGTAGTGAATAGAACGATGCGATCAGTGGTTGCTGGACGCGACGACGGAAATTCCTGCCGGACGGAATTCGTTTACATGCCTTCGTAGTTGGGGCCACCGCCGCCTTCGGGGACGACCCAGTTGATAATTTGGTAGGGGTCGGCGATGTCGCAGGTTTTGCAGTGGACGCAGTTGGCGGCGTTGATTTTAAGTTTTAGCGTGCCGCTTGGATCCTTCGCCGTTTCATAGACAGCCGCGGGACAAAAATACTGACAAGGGTTGCCGTATTCCTCGACGCATTTTGTGGAGCAAATGTTGGTGTCGAGGACGTGGAGATGGCAGGGTTGGTCTTCTTCGTGGCGCGTGCCGGAGTGGTAGACGTCGGTGAGGCGGTCGAAGGTGAGTTTGCCGTCGCCTTTGAAGCGTTCGGGAGCGGGGCGGCCATTGATTTTTTTGTAGGCTTTGTAGTCCTCGTGGGCGCGCATGGGGTCGATCAGGCCGCGGCCGCCGGAGATTTGCTGGAAGGCGGTTTGTATAAATCCGCGGAAGAGGCCGTGTTGGAAGGATTGGTGGAAATTACGGACTTGCCAGAGTTCTTTTTTGATGTAGCTTTGCTCGACTTTTTCTGGAAAGGTCTTGAGAGTTCTTGCCGACGCGTCGCCGGTTTTTAGGGACTCGAAAATAGTTTCGGCGGCCAACATGCCGCTCTTCATCGCCATGTGAATGCCTTTGAGGCGCTGCGAGTCGAGAAAGCTGGCGGAGTCGCCGATGATGAGGGCACCGTCGACGTAATTGCGCGGCATGGCGTACCAGCCGCCGTAGGGCAGGGATTTTGCGCCGTAGCGGACAAGTTTGCCACCTTCGAGAATTTTTTTGAGGAAGGGATGCGTCTTCCAGGTTTGAAAGGCGGCGTGGGGATCGAATTGGGGGTCGGCGTATTCGAGGGCGACGACGAGGCCGATGGAGAGGCGATTGTTGGAGAGGCCGTAGATCCAGCCGCCGCCGTACATATCGGTGGAGATGGGCCAGCCTAGTGTGTGGGCGACGTAGCCGGGTTGGATGCGGTTGGGTTGGATGTCCCAGAGTTCTTTGATGCCGACGCCGTAGCTTTGCGGGTTGATGTTGTCGAGTTTTTTTGTGGCGACGAGATCTTTGGTGAGGGAGCCGCGGGAGCCTTCGGCCAGCACAGTGACTTTGGCGCGGAGTTCGTAGCCGGGAGTGAAATTGGCTTTGGGCTTGCCGTTTTTGTCGAGGCCTTTGTCTTCGGTGATGACGCCGGCGACGCCTTCGCCTTCGTAAATTAATTGCGCGCCGCCGAATTCCTTGAAGACGTTGACGCCAGCGGCTTCGACGAGGCCGCCTAGCCATTTTGTGATTTTGCTGAGGGAGACTACGTAGTTGCCTTTGTTTTGAAAGGGTGGCGGGGTGATTGGGAAGCGGAGGCTCGAGTTTTTGGTGAAGAGGAGAGCGGCGGAGCCGGTGACGGGCGTGTCGAGCGGGGCGGATTTTTCGAAGCCGGGGACGAGCTCGGCGAGGGCTTTGGGATTCATGATGGCGCCGGAGAGTTGGTGGGCGCCGATTTCGCGGCCTTTTTCGAGGACGTAGATATTTTCGGTGGAGAGCGGGGGCTTGGCGCCGGAGTCGTTGTGTTTTTTGATGAGATTGGCGAGGTGCAGGGCGCAGGAGAGGCCGGCTGGGCCGGCGCCGGCGATCAGGACGTCGGCTTCGAGTTGTTCGCGCTGAACGGTCATGGCGCTTTCGATTCTACCAAAAGTATGGGAATCATCTTCTCAGCGCATTTTCTGAAATTGTTCCAAGGTCACATCCAGCTGTCTAAGAATCTTAAAGAACAGTGGAGGTCCGATCTCGCGGCTGCCATGAACAGGAATTGTCAGGAGACGACCGTCGGGGTGTTCCCACTGTTGGTGGCTCCCGGACGTGCGTTTGAGGATAAATCCGAGAAGTACCGCGACTCTTTGGAAATCGCGCGCTTTCGCGCTAGGCATTTACGATCTCGGTGGTGTCGGCCGGAAGCGGGATACCTTTCTCGGCGTAACTTTCCGCGACCATGTTGAAAACCAGTACTAGCTCGGCGAGAGCTTCTTCGCGCGTGTTCATCAGGGCGTAGCAAGCTGGTAGGGCGGGGATTTCGGCGACCCAGCCAGAACCATCTTCCTGACGATAGAGGATGATCTTGTAATCTTCAAACTTCATGGCGTGCCCATAGTATAGACCAGACGCCCCGGTTCGGGAGCCTATGTTAGGCAGCGTAGCGCAGAGCTTGTAGAATGTCTTCGCGCTCCAGGTAGGGATAGTCCGCGAGGACTTCTTCCATGGAATGACCCGCGCCAATCTGGCCGAGGATCAGGCCCACCGTGACACGCATACCGCGAATGCAGGGCTTCCCGCCCATGACGTTGGGGTCGAGTGTAATGCGGTCGAGTTGCGGCATGGTCATCTCCCCACGAATAGGTGTGGCTTGAGAATATCATGCCTGGGAGCGGTGCGGCCCCTCCCCCTGGTTTTTGTATAAGTGTTCATTCTAAAGACAGTTGAAGTCTTTTGTTTTGATACACTTTTGGAAGTGTTGATTCTAAACGGCCTATGAACTGAGGTCTTAGCGGATCTTGGGTCGGCCGCCCGCCTTTTGCACGTCCATTAGCAGTCTCCGCAGCCAACTGCTAATTTGCTTTTGAATGAAAAGTTAATTTCGGGTAGCGTCTTCGATGAACATTGGCCGGTCGTTTTTGCGACGCGCCCAAGGCGCACCCCAACGTTAAATGTTTTCGACCGGTTGGGAAACTCTGTTAATTGTATTCCCTACCTTTCGCGCGTTCGTCGCGGCCAATAGACATTTGGACTGCTAAAAAGCAAAACCCCGGCTGGAACCGGGGCGCTTGGAATTCAGTGCGGCTTCGACACCCACACTATATTCCAGTTAGTTTTCCAATGTCAACGGTGAAGTGTGTCTGTGCCAGCGGCTGAGCGCTTGCCGGGGCCGGCGAACCTATAACTCGCGATCCTCTGATCGGCATTTGCGGGTTCGACCCCGGCGAAAGAAAGGCAATGATAATGGCGTTACCTATACCAGCAGGGCGTCTTAAACCAAAAGGCAAAAACTTTTACAAAATCGTTGGAGACTATCGGCATGTTGTTTGTAGCGTCATTCGCCAACGACCTATGCCGCAAATGGGAGCGAACGCTATGGGTGCAATGGCTCTCGGCACGGGTTTCTTTGTTGCACGCAATATATTTATTACTTGTGACCACGTGATGAATGACCCCGCCAACCCTCATCAGGTGGGAGACTCATATATGCTTGTCTCAAATTTGACAGGTACCAGTGGAAGATCCTACCAAATCCAAAACCCGCAAATTGGTCAGGAAATAAACCTATTTCCGAACCTGGATTTGGCTGTGTTGCGAGTGCCAAACACGCCAAACGATCAACCATACGCGCCGATCGATTACGGGGAAGTATACGAGGGACAGGGCATCGGAGTAGTGGGCTACCCTTTGCCTATGCTACAGGCTGTGAATGGGAATCTCGCATTGAACTCACTGGTGTACCGCGCGGCCAGTGGTTCAGTGACCGGGCGTTACACAACGAACGACGGAGTGTTGCAAAATGTTCCATGCATCGAGGTGAATTTTCTGTTTGTTCCCGGCAATAGTGGTGGCCCAGTATTTTCTGAAATAAGTGGAGCAGTCTTAGGATTTGTTAGAGGCTACCGCGCGGTAAAGATACGTGAAACTCTTGCTACCGCAACAATGATTGCTCAGATGCCACTAGGAGTTTCTAATCAGTACGTGGAAAGTCTGTCCGCGGTGTATTCAATCGCGGTGAAGCTGGATTTCGTCCGGGCGACGCTTGAGGGGTTCGGGGTTGTGCTCTAGGACCGTCAAATCTGTTATACCCGCGATACCGCCGGTATAAATGACGTACTCTTTTTGCGGCGTGTCATGCGATGCAGAAACACACGTTGTTTTCAATTCGATGGTATCCATGCAGATCACTCCAGCGCAGCGATTATTGTTTGTCATTAGATTGGCCATTGGTCGCAACGTTCTCACTTGTAGATGCGAGGGTCAATAGCCCTCCGCATCAAAAAACGTTAAATTTCGCCAATGTCCAGTCTACCCTACAACAGCCTTGTGATGCACCACGAGCCTCATTGTGGTCGCGAATACTACATCGACCGACATCGCCAATGCCTTGAGTCTGGCTTGTCACCGTCTCTAATGTGAGACGCCGCGCCCATCTATTTCAATAATCATCCTCTTATAAGCGTTGATTCCAAACGGCCTACGAATTCATTGAAATTGGATGTCTGTTGGGGCCTGCGCTGGAACCCACAGCAAAGAGGATGGGAGACGTCAAAAACCGCAGCTTTGACAAACCGAAGGCGGCGGCGGGGCCTACGCCTGCACGTTGGCGAATACACAGCGAAACCCGGAAACATACGCCCGCCCATACTACTTCTAAATACATATAAATCACTGTCTGCCAACGTCCGGCTCCCACTCCCCTCCTTCCAGTGGTTCCCTTTGCTGCCACCGCCCGCTTCTTGTCATGACTTCCCGAACCCAATGGGTGTAATCCAATTCCTCACGCCCGTACGCTAGATGTAGGTCACGGAATCGCTCGAAAGTGTTTTGCGCATCACCGACAAGGCCCGGCAGCAACTCGCTTACGAAATGATTCATCCGCTTATCAGGCTCACTGCCTACACGCACGTCGTGATAGCCCAGCAAATCCTTATCGCTGGCTGCTTCAGCCAAGGCTTTGTCGGCGTTCGCGTAGAGTTGGTTATAGTGCTGATAGACAATGCAGCCGCTCAAATTCAGCAGCCTGAAGGTAATGTACGGCAAACGCCGCGCCATGAGAACCGGAACCGCGCCTACATCGCCACACTTCCAAAGCAGGTTCCGCACTTCGGTCTTATCCGGGTAAATCCATGTGCGATAGTTTTTGACTTCGATGCCGCCCCTCCCCCCGGGTTCAAAAACCACGTAATCCAGTGGACCTTTTTCGATCTTGTTTCCGCTGATATTCCGAGGCGGCTCGATCTTGTCATAGAGCTCGCTATCATCGTGCTCGTCCAAATTCGGATAGTCGCCCAAGAAATTGCGTGCAGACGCTTTCAGGGCTTTCAGCACAGCAATTTCAAGAACCTGCCCTAGGCGCTGCTTAAACATCGCTTCCTGTGTTTGCTCATAAATTGGCTCGACCACTTCGAGCCATTCTTCAACTTCATCGCGCGGCGTGTCCGAAAGGCAAAACCACGGAGTCCTTCCTCGATCTATTTTTATAATTTCCCCTTGGTTCAACATTATTTTCCGGGCTTGCGTCACTATCATCGGTTCTACGCGCTGATTGTTGGGGCCAGCGTCTGAGATTTTCTGCTCTAGGGTTCTGTCGGTGCATACTTTACGTTTGCGGAGGACGCTACGGAGCCGCTTTCGTGCGAGCAGTATCCACTCTACGCGATTCATTCGTACACGCCGCCACGAGCTGCTTTTTCGGCGGCAAGTATATCTCCGATAACTCCTGCGGCGCCACAGCCTGCAATATCCCGAGAAAGCGGACGCGACGATTCAAATCGGATCGCCTAGGAACGCTCCTGAAATACTCCTCGTCTCAAGACTGGGCTACTTCCGCTCACTCGGGCGAGGGTTCGTCTGCGATCGTGGGTTGGAGGGGCGCCTCGGCGGCTTGGTCATTCTCAATGGCCTGAGGCGACGGCGGAACCGGGGCCGGAGGCTGGATTTGCTGCGGGCGGGGTGGGGCGGGGCTATGGCGATGCTTGTGGTTTTCTTCCAGGGATTCGACGATAGCTTGTTCCCAATATTTGGTGCCGCAGGAGGTGGTGAATTCGTGTTGGGCTACCTGGATGGTTTGGAGGAGGGTTTGGGCGAGGTAGGCGAGGGTGGAGGCGGTTTTGGGTTTTACATCGCCTTGGACTACGGCGGCGAAGAGGCGGCCGAGGGCGTTGCTGAGATCGCAGGCGGAGAGGTATTCGCCTGAAAAGAAATAGGATACGTCTTCGCCGAGGTGTGCGGCGGCCTGGGCTTGGGCTTCTTTGCGGGCGTGGAAGGTGCAGAGGTGGAGATGCGCCGGGGAATGCGGAGTACGGCATTGGCGACCGTCGGCGAAGGTGAAGGTGCAGAGATCGGCGCGGTCCAGTGAGCTAATAGAGGACATAGAAGTCTCCTTTTCTTGGCTGCGATTTGAATTCTTGGCTTTGGAAGACAAAGGGCCGGTTATGTGGCTGCCCTTTTGACAACGGTGGTCCGGCTGGGAAAAGAGCACAGGCTGAAGCCTGTGCCACTCAAAGCAGAAACGCCGGCAGGATGCCGGCGGTACAAAGAAAAAGCGCCCCGAACGGAGCCGGGGCGCAGTACTGAACGAGAGAATTTTACTAAAGATGGAAGACTGTTGTCAAGCAAATTCTTAGGCTAAAAATGGGAAAAGGATTTTACACAGAGAGCACAGAGTTCGCACAGAGGACGCGGAGACGGCTGGGCCTGCGCCGACGATGAGGGGACGATGAGGGCGGCAGCATCGACGTCACGAGGGAGAGCTAGCTGAGAACAGCCCCACCCTTGCAAAACCAGCAAGAATGGGGCACCCAGGAGTCTTGGGGATCGATGGTCGGCCCCTAGCAGGGATCGGAGAGTCACTCGAAGTCAATATACTCTCGTATTTCGATTTCGGTGTCGTGGTCCGAGCCGTTGGGCGAATACGGAGAGCGCTTCGCCCACTCGATGGCTTCAGCGAGCGAGTTCACCTTGATAATCCAATAGCCGCCGACAAGTTCCTTCGATTCGGTGAAAGGTCCATCGATCACGGTTTTCTTTCCGCTGGGCGAGAATCGGACTCGCGCACTATTTTGGGAACTGGGGTAGAGACCCGCCGCATCGAGCAGAATTCCGGCTTTGGCCTGCTCCTGGTTGTACTTCACCATCGCGGTGATCGATTCTTCGCTCGGCATCTTGCCGGCTTCGGAATCTTTGGTGGACTTTAGAATCAACATGAATTTCATCGTCGTTTCTCCTGAAGGATGTCCGTGGCCAGCGTAATTCTATTCCCAGCCTCACTTCTACGTCGAATCGCAAACGCCAAAATCGACATCCACCAGAGAATTCCTCCACGAAATTCATCGAGCGCCCTAATCTGCTGTAAATGCGAAGGTTATTCTACCTTCTCGGTGCAAGAGTCGGCGCGGAGAAGCGAACTCTTGGTCCGTCGAGCTTTTCATGCGGCTGGATCGTGAGCCAGGCCATAGGGGGATGGCGGGGCAATCTGTGTTTCACGGGCCGGGCACGAGCGCCCGGCTGGGCTTTGAAAAGCAGATTCCTCGCTCCGCTCGGAATGACACTTTTGGGTGGGTGGTGCGAGCGAACGCTTTGGCGGCAGATTTTTAGGTGGATTTGGATTTTTCGAGGGCTTCGGTTAGGGCGGGCATGATTTCGAAGATGTCAGCGACCACGCCGTAGTCGGCGATTTCGAAGATGGGGGCGTTGGCGTCTTTGTTGATGGCGACGATGGTGCGGGCGCCTTTCATGCCGACGACGTGTTGGATGGCGCCGCTGATTCCGAGGGCGAGATAGAGCTTAGGGGCGACGGTTTGGCCGGAGCTGCCGATTTGGCGCTCCATGGGGAGCCAGCCTTCGTCGCAGATGGGGCGGGAGGCAGCGATTTCGCCGCCGATGGCTTTTGCCAGGGCTTCGGCTTGGGGGATGTTTTCGGGAGCTTTGATGCCGCGGCCGATCGAGACGATGATGGGGGCTTGGGTGAGATCAACGGCGGACTTGGCTTCTTTGAAAAGGTCCAGGGGCTTGGTGCGGATTTGTTCGGGTTTGAGATCGACGGAAATTCTATTTACTGGGGCTTTGCCGCTGGGATGCGCGGCGAGGAGATCGGCGCGGAAGGCGCCGGATTGAAAAGAGGCGAACCACGGGGCGGCGCCTTGGAAAGTGACATCGGCGGCGGTTTTGCCCTGGAACATTTGACGGACGAAGATTAGTTTGCCGGCTTCGTTGCGATAGCCGATGCAGTCGCCGATCATGCCTTTGCCGAGGCTGGCGGCTAGTTTGGGCGCGAAATCACGGACCTGGTAGGTGTGCGGGAAGAGGACCAGGTCGGGCTTGGTGGAGTCGATGACTTGCTTGAGGGCTGCGCAGAAGCCGTCGGGTGTGTAGGCTTCGAGGAGGTCGTGCTCGACTTGGAGGACTTCGGCCACGTTTTTGGTGGCAAGTTCGCCGGCGAATGTGGAGACGCCTTTACCGATCACTAGCGCGCTGATCGAGCTTGACGTATCTTTGGCGATTTGTTGGGCGGCGGCTAGAGTTTCGAAGCTGGCGTTGTTCCACTTGCCTTGGCGGAGTTCGGTGACGACTAGAATCTTCATCGGTCTATTCCCTTTTCGGTTCGCTTGCGCGAGACGAAGAGAGATTTCTCGCTCCGCTCGAAATGACGATGCTTAGAGCCTGCCTAAATTACGCGCGCTTCGAACTTGAGTTTTTCGACCAGCTTGGTTGCTACTTCTTTCGGAGTGCCCGTCAGGAATTCGGTTTTTTTGGTTTTCGTGGGGACGTAGATTTTTTCGATTTTTTGCGTGGGTTCGTGCTGGATGCCGAGGGATTCGCGGGTGATGATGGCGATTTCTTTTTTCTTGGCGGCCATGATGCCTTTTAGCGTGGCGTAGCGGACTTTGTTGATGCCGGATTGGATGGAGAGGACGGC
>DASXMM010000456.1:0-8108 GCA_036495665.1 Candidatus Acidiferrum sp.
GCAAGATACGTTGATATTCATATCATTTGTTTATGGCCACCGCCCGGGACATGACCCTCGAGACTACGCACCTGATCCGCGATTGCTGTCTCTGTCTGCACGTGCAGCGAGCTGCGAGAGCGCTGGCGCGGCGTTTCGACGAGGCGCTGCGCCCGATTGGCCTGACCAACGGGCAATTCTCCCTTCTGGTGTCCCTGAACCGTCCCGAACCGCCCGGCATGAACTCCGTGGCCTCGCTCCTGGCGATGGATCGAACCACACTAACGGCGGCTCTCAAGCCCTTGCGACGCCGCGGCCTGGTTCGCGTCACCGCGGATCCAGACGACCGTCGCGGGCGCCAGATGAAGCTGACCGCAAAGGGACGAAGGGCGCTGGCGCGTGCCGCTCCAGTCTGGAGAAAGACGCATGCCGCAATCGAAGCGCGTCTGCGCGAGGGCGATGGCGACCGACTGCGGAACAATCTCCGCGCACTCTCGTAAAATCGTCACTCCGCCGATTTCAGTTCGCGGATCCAGATATTTCTAAATCGAACCGGATCGCCGTGATCCTGCAAGCCCAGCGGCAACTTGTCGGGAGTTGCTTTGTAAGGCGGTCGCTCGCCGTGCTCCGTCGGCCCGCTAGGTTCGACGTTATCTTGTACGAGGACGCCGTTGTCAAACACGGTGACGTGGGCTGGGCGGAGCAGCTTGCCGCCAGTGTCGAAACGCGGGCCATGGAAGACGATGTCGTACCACTGCCATTGGCCGGGCGGGCGCGCAGCGTTGACGAGCGGAGGGTATTGGCCGTACACAGCGGAGGCCTGGCCGTCGGCGTAAGTTTTGTTCTGGTAGGAATCGAGGACCTGAATCTCGTAGAGGCCCATCAGGAACACGCCACTGTTGCCGCGCTCCTGGCTGTCGCCGTGCGGAGGCGTCGGCTCCCGAAACTCGACGTGTAACTGGCAGTCGCCAAAAGCTTGCTTGGTGTAGATGAAGCCGCTCTTCGCAACGACTTCCGCGTACCCGTTCTCGACTTTCCATTTCGCGGGCGTGCCGTCTTTGTGCTGCCACTTCGAGAGATCGGTTCCGTCGAAGAGGACGGTCGCGTCGGAGGGCGCTTTTCCCGGCGCGTCCTGCGTGCTCGAGGTTCCTGGATCGACGACCGGCGGAACGGGGCGAGCGAGATCGTGAATCTTCCATTTGGTGTCGACCTGTGCAATCAAGATGCTTGGGCTTGTTGCGAGCAAAGCTGCGGCTAATAAAGAGAGACGGCGTGTTTTCATGTTCGGACCTCGGCTCCGATGCGCGAGGATTCTAACGCTGATTTGTGGGCAAATGCACCCTGCTCTGAACAAAAAAAGGGCAGCTTGAGGCTGCCCTCTCTGCGGTGAGTCAATCGTGAATACAAAAAAGTTGTGAGACAGACAGGAATGTCTGCCCTAGTGAGCCGCCGAGCCGCGGATGCGCATGCCGTAGAACGAACGGTAGACGAAGATGAAGGAGACCACGAAGAACGCCGCGGCAAGAATGTGCGTCAAGCCGTTGCCGCCTTGGCTGGCGGTTAGTTGCACGGCTAGCTCAACGGCCAGCAGGCCGAAAAGTGTGGTGAACTTGATGACCGGGTTGAGCGCGACGCTCGAGGTGTCTTTAAACGGATCGCCCACCGTGTCGCCGATGACCGTGGCGTCATGCAGCGGCGTGCCCTTCTGCTTTAGCTCGACTTCCACGATTTTCTTGGCGTTGTCCCACGCCCCGCCGGCGTTAGCCATGAAAATGGCTTGGTACAAGCCGAAGATGGCGATGGAGAAAAGATAGCCGATGAAAAAGAAGGGTTCGACGAAGGCGAAGGCCAGCGTGGCGAAAAATACCGCGATGAAAATGTTGAGCATGCCCTTCTGGGCGTATTGCGTGCAGATTTCGACGACCTTTTTGCTGTCAGCAACGCTAGCCGCGGCCGCTCCCTCGAGGTGAATGTTCGCTTTGATGAACTCGACGGCGCGGTAAGCGCCGGTGGTGACGGCTTGCGTGCTCGCGCCGGTGAACCAGTAGATCATCGCGCCGCCGGTGATGAGCCCAAGAACGAAAGGTGCGTGAAGCAGCGACAGATTATTTACATTCTCGGTGAGGCCGTGAGTGAGCGCCATGATGATCGAGAAAATCATCGTGGTGGCGCCGACGACTGCGGTGCCGATTAACACCGGCTTAGCCGTTGCTTTGAAGGTGTTGCCCGCGCCGTCGTTGGCTTCCAGCATTTCCTTCGCACGCTCGAAATTGACGTCGATGCTGTAGTCTTTTTTCAACTCCTGCTGGATGCCGGGAACTTGCTCGATCAACGAGAGTTAAAAAACGGATTGCGCATTGTCGGTGACCGGTCCGTAAGAATCGACCGCGATCGTGACCGGGCCCATACCGAGGAAGCCGAACGCCACAAGTCCGAACGCGAAGACCGCCGGCGCGAGCATCAAGAGACCAAGGCTCATCGTGCTGATGAGGTAGCCGATCGACATGAGCAGAACCATCGCCAAGCCGATGTAGTAAGCAGAAAAATTGCCGGCGACGAAGCCGGAGAGAATGCCGAGGGATGCGCCGCCCTCTTCCGCCGAAGAAACAACTTCTCGTACGTGGCGCGATTCGGTCGAGGTGAATGCTTTCACCAACTCAGGAATGACCGCGCCTGCCAGCGTGCCGCACGAGATGATCGTTCCGAGCTTCCACCACTGGGAAGTATCGCCTCCGAGCGTGGGAATAATCAGGTACGAAATCACGTAGGTAAGCGCGATCGAAACAATGGAAGTGATCCAGACCAGCGACGTCAGCGGCGCTTCGTAGTTCATTTTGTCGGCGTTGCCGTAGCGCGCGTTGGCGATGAATCCATTGATGAAATACGCCCCAGCGCTGGAAACCAACATCATGATGCGCATCACGAAGATCCAGACCAGCAATTGCACCTGAACTTTGGGATCTTTCACGGCGAGAAGAATAAACGTAATCAGCGCAACACCAGTCACGCCATAGGTTTCAAAGCCGTCGGCGCTGGGGCCAACCGAATCACCCGCGTTGTCGCCAGTGCAGTCCGCGATAACGCCGGGGTTGCGCGCGTCGTCTTCCTTGATTTTGAAGACAATCTTCATCAAGTCGGAGCCGATGTCGGCGATTTTCGTAAAGATGCCGCCCGCGATACGTAGCACAGCGGCGCCAAGCGATTCGCCAATGGCAAAACCGATGAAGCACGGTCCCGCGTAATCGCCGGGGACAAATAGCAAAATAAACAACATCATAAGTAACTCTACAGATATCAGCATCATGCCGATACTCATGCCGGCTTCGAGCGGCGTGTGGTAAATCGGATAAGGCTTGCCACGGAGGGCGGCAAATGCGGTGCGCGAGTTGGCGAAGGTGTTGACGCGAATGCCGAACCAAGCCACGCCGTAGCTACCGGCCATGCCGACGACGCTGAACACGAGGATGATTGGCAGCGTAACCGCAGTGGGATGCACGGGCGCGAGCACGCCGAAATAAATGACGATGACAACGGCTATGAACAGCCACAACAGAACGAGGAATTTGCCCTGCGTGAAAAGATACGTCTTGCACGTCTCGTAGATGAGCTCGGAAATGTCGCGCATCGACTTATGCACGGGCATTCCTTTGAGGCGGCTATAAATGGCCAAGCCAAAGATGAGGCCGAAGACGCAAAACACGATGCCGAACAGCAGCAGCTTATGCCCATCGATTCCGAGAAAAGTGACCTGCGAAAGATCGGGCACTTTCAATGCGGCTTCACCGCCGGCTTCTTGAGCCAGGGTTGCGGCGCCGGTGAGCAGGCTCAGAAAAGCAGCTGCGGCGATACCTTTGGTGAATCTACAGGCGGCAAATTTACGGCTCAGTGACCAGGCACTCGCAAGCCAGGTGCGCATCAAAAATCCTCCATGAAGAAAAATCGGATTCAGGGCAAACACCGTCCTGCACACTCGTTTCCGGCACACTATTTCAACCGAACGCCGTTTCTTAGCGCCGGGGGATCGCCTTGCCGGATTGCAAAGGCTCCCACCTCAAGAAGGGACAGGACCACTGCTTTTTTGGTGCTTCCCCGGACGGTCCGGGGTGGCCAGCACGCGCACCCAACCTATCTGCCGACGCAAATTACGGCGGGGCAGCCCCTGTTGGGTTCGAATACCGACGCACACAAAGCGTTGATTTATAGCATTTAGCGGAGCGGCGGGTCAAACGTTGGGTTAAGCGGGTGGGGAAGCGGGGGCATGCGCTTGCCAGTTTACGACGGAAAAGCGGCAGCAGAGCTCCCGCACTCCAAACTGGGGGACGTTTATAGGACGGTATCGCCAAAAATATGCGGACGAAAAACAATTGCAAAGCGATGATAACATGCCAGCATTGCCAGAGCAGGAAACACCCGCTGCAACCGGGGGCCCATGAACACAGATTTATCGCAGCGAGCAGGCAGCCGCGTGGATGCTGTCGAAGCAGTTTGCCAAAAGGGAAGGGGTGCTGACGCAGGCACGGCCCATCCCATGCCGCACGCACTATCGAACGTTCGAGCGCAAGACCGCCACGATCCGGCGGCGGAATGCGCGTGAGAAATCATTTCTTCATTACCGGAACGGATGCGGGAGTTGGCAAAACGACTCTGTCGGCGCTGCTTTGTGCCGCGCTCGACGCGGTTTATTGGAAGCCGATCCAGACGGGGACGCTCGAGGGTTCCGACCGCGTAACCGTGATGCGCTTGGCAGGAATCGGGACCGATCGAACGTTGGACGAGGTGTACAAGTTTGTGCCGCCGGTTTCGCCGGATCTCGCGGCGCGCTGGGCCGGCGTCGAAATCGACCTCAGCCGCATCAACATGCCCACGAGTTTGTTGAATGACTGGCTGGTCGTTGAGGGCCTGGGCGGCGTGCTCGTGCCCATCAATCAAAAACAGTTCATGCTGGACATGATGGTCAAGTTCAAGCTGCCCGTCATTCTCGCGGCGCGCAGCGGCGCCGGGACCATCAATCACACGCTGCTCACATTGGCGGCTTTGCACGCTGCGGAATTGCCGGTGCACGGCGTGGTTTTGATTGGCGATCAGAACCGCGAGAACCGCGAAACCATCGAACGGTTTGGACACGTCCGGGTGATCGGTGAGATTCCGCGCCTTCCGAATCTTCACCGGACCGCGCTGATGCAGATTTTCATGAACCACTTTGACCGCGCCGCGTTCGCGCAATAGCTGCGCGCGATGGCCCTGCCGTTGGTTGGTGAACATCGGGAAATATAGAGGCCTGTATAGAGGCCTAGCAGGAAGAAAAGCGGGAGCAAGCTCCCGCACTCCAAAAAAGAGTCTGCTAGACTGAACGCCGAGCGGGTGCGCATTGTCCTTGAGTCTGGGCGGCTGGAAGCAAAAGATCATTGCGTTTGCAGGAGGGTTGGGAGCGCCCGGCCTGTTGCTCATTTCTTTTCTGGATTCTTCCGTGCTGTCCTTTCCCATTATCAACGACCTTCTGCTCATCCAGCTTTCCATGCAGCGTCACGAGCGGATGCCGCTCTACGCTTTGATGGCTGCGGTAGGTTCGGTGGCGGGTTGCGTGTTGCTTTACTTTCTGGCACGACTGGGCGGCGAAGCGTATTTTCATCGAAAAGCAGGAGCGCGTGCGTACGCCATACGACACTGGGTCGAGCGCAACGGCTTCGGCGGAATGCTGATTGCGGCACTCCTACCACCGCCGACTCCCTTCAAGATATTTGTTTTTGCTGCGGGAGCCTTTGAAGCACCCGTTTTAGGGTTTACTACCGCGATCACTATCGCCAGGCTGTTTCGTTATTTTGGCGTAGGCTATCTCGCGGTTCGCTATGGCGCGGACGCGATGCCCTACCTCGGATCGCACAAATTGCCGTTCACCGCCCTCGCGGTCGCGCTCGTCGCGGGCAGCTATGGGCTGTCGCGCCTGATCGCCCGGCATCACCCGGTAGAAAACCTGGAAAGATAATGGACGCGGACTAGTGGCGCAGCTCTTGAGCCCAGACAAGCTCTTGGGACGTAACTTTATTGGCTGGATCGAGTTCGATGACAGCAGCCACTTCGCGTTGCGTCTCGCCTGAGGCGGAATAACGCAGGTCTCGCAAAATGACGGTGTAGCCGGCTTCCGTTTTTTCCAGGCTGGCTTTGGGAATTTGCGCCGTGGCTAGGAATTGTTTGGCCACGGCTGTGTTTCTGGCGGCATCGAGCGCAGGCGAAGGCTCTGGCTTGAACAGCCGTACGCTTGAGTCTGCGTCGAAAGTATCGGGAGAGCCTGCGTTGACGTCGATTAGGTTTAGAGCGCTGTCGGTTTCGACCACACCATGCCAGGCGACGGGCGAAAGAGCTTCGGGAAAGGCACTTGCACGACGCGGTGTCTCACCGTGGAACGTGTGCGCCTCCATACGTGCGATCACGTTCGAATGCAAGGTTGCCCGCACGCCTACGTAAATCGTCACCAAAGCGAGGCCAACGATGGCGCCTGTTTGTCCGCGCGGCTTTTTTGCTTTGGCTCCAATTTCGGAGCCAACGAGATGCAGCAATTCCGGCACCGCAATGCACCCGATGAAGATCGTGAGAATCCATGGATCGATGGCGGGGAGCCAGTCCGCTGCAAACCGTTTGGGGCTGAAAGGCCAGAAGAGCATCACGCCGCTGGATTGGCAGGTGTCCATTGCGATGTGAAGGAGAAAGGCGATCAGCAGCGCGGCAAATCCCGCTACCGTAACGCGATTCTTCGTCATGGTGTTCGCGCGAGAGGGCTCATCAGCGCCTGCCGTGTTTTTGCCACTTGAAATGGCGAGCAGGGAAGCTGCGAGTGCGACGGAAACCAGAACTGCGGCGGAGACGGAATGAAGATAAGTCGTGTGCCAGGTAAGGTAGGCCGAAGGCCCAAAGTAATAGCTCAACCAGTCGAGGTTCGCGATCGTGCCGGCAAGAACAGCACCCGCCATGGCTGCTTTGCCCACACGAGGGAAAAAACCTCTCGCGATGGCGAGCGATGCGAGTCCATGAGTGACAATGTCCACGGTTACGACTTCGCGGTGGCTGGGATCGCTTCAGGTGTTGCTGCATGCCCGTTGGACGGGACCAGCAACTTGAGGGCGCGCGGCACAATTTTGAATTCGACGGGGAGGCGAGCGAGCGGTTCGCCGTCCACCTGCGCGTAAATTGGATCGTTACCGAGCGGTTCGCAGAGGACGGTGTCGGCTTTCCAGAAGTGGACACCTTTCATGCCGCGAAGTTTGTCCAGCCACAGCGCCGGCAGGTAGCTGATGTAACGCAAACCACTCTGCGTGGTTAGGGCCATCAACTCGAACTGATCCTCATAGAGGTTGGCGTCCGTGGTGATCTTGAACGGCCCGCCGTAATGTTTGGTGCGGCCCACCACAATGATCGAAGCATCGATCTGCTTGCCTGCAGCAGTAACTCGGAAGTGCTGGAATTTGTAACGGAGAGCTTCTCTGGCCCCCTGCCACCAGTATGCCAGGATGCCAACGCGTGCCTTGAGCTCGAGATCGATGGAATAAACAATCATGCCGTCGGGGCCAGAGCCGGCGACGCTGAGGAAGTATCTTTTCTTGGCGGGCTCGTTGAGCGGCGTGGCGAGTCCTAGCGGAATATCCCGTAGTACGCCATGAACGAGCTTTTCCGCTGCGCTGGGAATGTCCCACGGCAAATCCAACTCTTTGGCGAGGACATTGGCGGTCCCGCCCGGGAGAAGCGCGAGGGGCACGCGATGGCCATTCTTTTGACCGGCGAGGCCGTTTACGACTTCATTTAGCGTGCCGTCGCCCCCACAGGCGATAACCAGTTGGCGGCCTTCGTCATTCGCGCGCTGCGCGATTTCGGTGGCGTCACCGGGTTTGGTGGTCTCGGCGAGTTCCGTCTGAATCCCACCTGCGGCAAAAATGCGGCGAGCTTCGTCGAGCATGGCGCGGCGCCCGTGCCCGCCGTTTCCCGCGTTGGGGTTGTGAATCAGCAGTGCGTTGTGGATTTCGATGGTCATCCTTCTTTCACGTCATGCTTGCGAGTCGTTGTTGCCATCTTCATTCTATATAATGTTGGCGAAATTGAGCTATCTCATCTGCAGGGGATTTCATGGCCAAGGCTGCACC